>CAYXFO010000009.1:0-29201 GCA_964464255.1 uncultured Pirellula sp. | reverse complement strand
GATCCGCTTCTCGTGGACGGAAAGCGTCCCCGTCCGATGTATGTCGACTACAAGGACATTGAACTGTTGACCAAGCTCGTGAATCGTCATGGCCGCATTGTGAGCCGACGCAAGTCAGGTTGTTCCGCGGCGAGTCAGCATGCCGTTGCCGAAGCGATCAAGCGTGCTCGATTTATGGCTCTCATGCCATATGTCGGCGAATAGCGCAGGCCCATTTATCTGGCATCGGCGAGTTGAGTTTTGCGAGACCGATGCTGCTGGAATTGCCCATTTCTCATCGTTCTTTCTGTACATGGAACAGGCGGAACATGCCTTGTTTCGAGACATGGGGACATCGATCTTTTCTGCCGATTTACACGAAATGCGGGACCTCGACCCTCCCTTCACCTTCCCGCGTGTGCGATGTGAGTGCGAGTACTTCGCTCCTGTGAAGTTCGAACAGGTAATCGAGATGCGAGTGCATGTCGAAAGACTGGGAACCAAAAGCGTCACCTACCATCACGAGATGCTCGTCGCCGATGAAGTGGTCGTGCGAGGACGGATCATTGCTGTGTGCAGCAGTCATGTTCAGGGTAAATTGACCGGCTGTCCGATTCCGGAGCGACTGCGAACATCCCTTTCCCGTTACCTGATGCCTTCGAGCGAATCATCCGCTTGATCTTTATCGTGGATTGGATGTCCACTCGCAGTCGCAAACGCGATCGTGTCCTTTCGATCATCTGATTCGTTTCATTCACCCCTTCCATTCATTCAGCGCTGATGAAGTTTTCTCGAGTTGCCATCGCTTCGATCGGGTATGTGGTTCCCGAAGTAGAGATAACTTCTGATTGGATCGAGTCGGAGTTAAGAGAGGTTTATGAACGGTTAAAGTTGCCTGCGGGAAGGCTCGAAGGGATGAGCGGCATATCCTCGCGAAGAATATGGAAGGATGGTACTCGGCTGAGCGACTGCAGTATCGCCAGTTGCAGGGCTGCTTTGGAAGCAGCTGGGTTTCGTGACCGGGAGTTGTCCCAAATTGGGTGCCTGACTCACGCAAGCGTATGCCGCGAGTTTTTGGAGCCTGCGACGGCGTGTCGCGTCCATCATCATGTGGGGCTCAGCGATCACTGCTGGGTGTATGACGTTAGCAATGCGTGCCTCGGGATCGTGAATGGTGCTGTTCAGATCGCCAACCTGATTGAATCGGGAACGATTCGAGCCGGGTTGGTCGTCGGTACGGAAGATTCCCGTGGCCTTTTGAAAGCTACTCTTGAACAGCTTCGTGCCGACTCGGAGCTGACGCGGCAATCGATCAAGCCCGCGTTCGCATCCTTGACGATCGGCTCAGGGAGTTGCGCTTGGCTGCTCGTTGAACGGGACTGGTGGAGCACCCGAGCAACCCAAGGGCCTGGAGCAAATCTCGTGGGAGCTGTTGCTCGAGCAAGAACTCAATTCCATGAGTTGTGTCAGAGCGATACCGACCAAGCCGGCTCAGGAATGCTACCAACCATGCAGACCGATTCAGAGCGATTGCTCGAAGCGGGAGTCGAAACGGGAGCCGCGACTTTTGAAGGGCTTCTAAGTGAACTCGAATGGTCCGTGGATTCGGTAAGTGCGACCGTTTGTCATCAAGTCGGTGCAGCACATCGTCGCCGCATCCTGGAAGCCCTTGGTGTTCCGATCGATAGAGACTTTTCGACATTTCAACATACAGGTAACACGGGTTCGGTCGCGTTGCCGACAGCGTTCGCGATGGCAATCGAAGCCGAATTTGTGCAGCCGGGCAACCGAATTGCGCTGCTCGGGATCGGTTCTGGCGTGAATTCCGTAATGCTCGGACTCGACTACCGCGACACTCCGGTTCGAGCCGTTAGGTAATTAAGAAAAATCCAGATTTCCCCATGTTGCGTTCAGCGTTTTTGGCAAGCTTTGCCCTTTGGGGAATTTAGGTAAATTTTGCTATCTGCAATCTTCCATTGTCTTTTTGAAGAGTTAAACTCTCACTCGATTCTGGTTTGGTGACGTGTACAACCTCGAGCGGATTGACTCGGTCGTTTTGTATCGCTCTATCGACCCAGACGCACATCGTGAGTGGAGAGATCGCCGGTGCGATCGTCGGTATTTTTCGGCCTTCAGGCCATCCGTGTTTGTTTTCTTTGAGGAGTTTGAGATGAAGTTTCGCCGAGGTCTTGTCCTTGGGCTGGCCGCTCTGTTGAGTGCCAGCGGAGCTTACGCTGGCGATTGCGGCTGCGGCAACAGTGCCCCGGTTGCTAATCCTTGCGGAAGCGGTTCAGTTGCTGGCGGGGGAGTCGTCGGCGGTAGTGTTGGTGGTGTTGGCGGGGCAGGATGCGGCGACCAGATCAGCTATGTGGAACGAACCGTTATGGTTCCCACGCGTGTTTCAGAGATGCGCACCGTCAACAAGACGATGTCGCGAATGGAAGAACGTGAACGCAAGTACAACGTTACCAAGCAAGTTCCGTCGACCGAAACCAAGACCCGTACTGTCACGGTCATGGTTCCAAAGACCGAAGTTGAAAACTACGTCGTGAAGAAGCCTGTTACCAAACAGGTTGAAGAAGACTACGTGGTTCAGGTTGCCAAGACGGTTACCGAGCAAGTTGCTCAGAACCTCACCAAGACTGTGTGCGAGGACGTGACCAAGTCCGTCACCGTTCAAGTTCCCAAGACCGTTACTGAAGACGTTACCTATACCGTTCAGGTTCCTTCGTACGTCGATGAAGTCGTGAACTATACCGTTCAAGTACCATCGTACGTGGATGAAGTCCAAACCTATCAAGTCTCGGTCCCCGTTACCACGACCGAACAAGTTGCTTACAACGTGCAAGTCCCTCACTTCACGGACGAGCAAGTTGCTTACGAAGTCAAGGTGCCTGTATATACCGACGTTGTTGAAAACCACACCGTTAAGGTCCCTTACACTGAAGCTCGAACCGGTACCCGTAATGTGTGCCGTCGCGTTCCGGTCGTTACCATGAAGACGGTAACCAATGATCATGGTTCCTATCAGAACGTTATGGAAGAAGTTCCCGTTAACAGCGGTTGCGGAACTGTATCTAGCGGCAACGGATGCGGCACCGCTTCCAGCGGCTGCGGTGGATGTGGTGGATGTGGCGGTTGCGGAAACGGCTGTGGCTCAGCAGGTACTGCTGGCAACGGTTGCGGTTCTGCTGCTCCAGCGACCCGAACCGTCTGCCGACGCGTTTGGGTTCCCAACGTTGTCACTCACGAAGTTCCTGTAACGACTTACACGAACGAAATGAGTCAAGAAGCGTATACCTACAATGTGACTCTTTATCGGGACGAAGTTCGTCAGCGAACCGTCAAGAAGTGCAGCTACACGACCGAAACCCGTCATCGCACTGTTCGCAAGTGCTCGATGGTTACCGAGACCCGCACCAAGCCGGTCACCAAGGTTTCCTATAAGATGGAAGATCGTCAGCGCACCGTTCGCAAGTGCGTTATGACCACCGAGAACCGTACCAAGACGGTTAAGAAGTGCGTCGTGAACACCGAAACGCGTACCAAGCCCGTTACCAAGACGATCATGGCCACGGAAGAGCGCCAGGTCACCACCAAGGTGCCACGCCAAGTGACCGAACAGGTCATGGTGAACGTCACCAAGACGGTTATGGAACCGGAAACTCGCAAGCGGACCAAGTCCGTGACCGAGTACGTTGACGAAACCCTCTCGCGTAACGTCACCAAGATGGTTGCTGAGCAAAAGCAAGAAACCTACAACGTGACGACCTACACCACCGTCACCGAAGAGAAGGTTGACAAGTATCAAGTATCCGTTCCCTACACCGTCCAAGAGCAAGTGGAAGTGACCGTTTGCAAGTTGGTTCCTCAGACCGTAACGGTTCCAGTTTGGAGCAACGGCTCGGTGGTTACCGGTGGATCGGCTGCTGGCGGAGCTTCCGCTGGCGGTTGTGGAAGTGCGGCTGCTAGCAATGGCAACGGTTGCGGTGGATGCGGAAGCGCAGCTCCAGCAGCTTCGCCATGCGGATGCAACTAATTACCAACAAGTAGGCCGATCCTTTCGGTCTATGCGTTGAAAAATAACGAAACGGCCTGCGAGCTTCGCAGGCCGTTTTTCTTTTGCCTGAATTGGCTACAATACACTCTCGTTATGTGACCCTTGAATGCGTTCCCTCTCATTGACCGAGAAATATGGCCTCTCCCTCAAAGTCCGTGGATCCCTTTGGCGCTCGCGATACAATCTCAACTCCACACGGTGAGCTGGGGATTTATCGATTAGATAAACTAGAACGAGCGGGGGTCGCAAATATCAGTCGACTCCCCTTCTCCATCCGCGTTCTTCTCGAAGCTGTCCTGCGGCATTGCGATGGATATCAAGTCACCGAACAGGACGTTCACAATCTCGCTCAGTGGAACGCGAGCAAGCCAGCGGAACTCGAGATTCCCTTTAAACCCGCACGCGTCGTTCTTCAAGACTTCACCGGCGTCCCAGCAATCGTTGACCTGGCCGCGATGCGCGATGGCATGCGAGCTCTCGGCGGTGATCCCCAACGGATCAACCCTTTGGTACCCGTGGATTTGGTGATCGATCACTCGGTCCAGGTTGATTACTTCGGGACCGCAGACGCACTGTCCCGAAACGTGGAAGTGGAATTCGAACGGAACCGCGAACGCTATGAGTTTCTGCGATGGGGACAGCAGGCATTTGACAACTTCCGCGTCGTTCCCCCGAATACGGGCATTGTTCACCAAGTGAACTTGGAGTTCCTCGCAAAGGTGGTCTTTCAAGGACGCGATGCATTAGGACCCGTTGCCTTTCCCGACACCCTCGTCGGTACCGACTCGCATACTACGATGATCAACGGGCTCGGTGTTTTAGGCTGGGGTGTCGGAGGTATCGAAGCCGAAGCGAACATGCTGGGCCAACCTCTCTACATGCTCATGCCAGAAGTAGTCGGTATGAAACTGACCGGTAAGTTGGCACCTGGCGCGACCGCAACCGACTTGGTTTTGCGAGTGACGGAAATACTTCGCAAGGAAGGGGTCGTGAACAAGTTCGTCGAGTTTTTCGGCGATGGTGTTTCCAACATGTCGCTCGCCGACCGAGCAACCATCGCCAACATGGCCCCGGAATACGGAGCCACCATGGGCTTCTTCCCAGTCGACGGCGAAACCCTTTCGTTCATGGCACGTACCGGTCGCACGAAGGCCGAAGTCGACCTCGTCGAACGCTATTGCAAAGAGCAAGGGCTGTTTCGAGTGGATGGTGGTCCCGACTTGCAGTACACAAAGGTTTTGTCACTCGACTTATCGACCGTCGAACCCTCGCTTGCGGGACCCAAACGTCCGCAAGACCGTGTTGCATTGACCGCAGTCAAGTCATCCTTTCGTAAAGCTTTAGCTGCTCCCGTTGCAGAGCGAGGTTTCGGACTACCGGACAACCAATGGAACGCATCGGCAACCGTTAAGAACAACGGCCATAGCGAACCGATTGCACACGGCTCAGTCGTCATCGCAGCGATCACTTCTTGCACCAATACCAGCAACCCCTCGGTAATGGTGGGTGCAGGTTTGCTCGCGAAAAAAGCCGCCGCTCGCGGACTGAAGGTGAAATCATTCGTCAAAACAAGCTTGGCCCCTGGCTCACGCGTTGTCACCGACTATCTGGAGAAGGCGGGCGTGCTCCAGGCACTCGAAGGATTGGGATTCAACGTTGTTGGTTATGGATGCACCACCTGCATCGGCAATAGCGGTCCTCTCCCCGAGCCGGTCGCCAACGCGATTACGGAAGGGAATCTCGTCGCTGCGGCCGTTCTCAGCGGAAACCGAAACTTCGAAGGACGCGTCAATCCTCATACGCGCGCAAACTACTTGGCGAGTCCGCCGTTGGTCGTTGCCTACGCCTTGGCCGGAACCGTCGACATCGATTTCGACAAAGAACCTATTGGCACCGATTCCGCAGGCAAGCCGGTGTTCTTCCACGAGATATGGCCGACTGCACAGGAAGTCGAACAAGCGGTCCAAGCATCCGTGCTTCCAGAGATGTTCGTCAAGCAATACTCGGGGGCCTTTACATCGAATGAAAAGTGGAATGCCATTCCCGTTACGGCAGGTGGGCAATATCAATGGGATGCGAGCAGTACGTACATCCAACGCCCACCGTTCCTCGAAGGGATCACTCAAAGCGTCGGTACGATCCAATCCATTCGAGGGGCGAAAGTGCTGGCTGTGCTCGGCGATTCGGTCACCACCGACCACATTTCTCCCGCAGGCTCTATCTCGAAGAGCGGTCCTGCAGGCAAGTACCTCGTTGAACAAGGCGTCTCACCGGAGGATTTTAATAGCTACGGGGCACGGCGAGGAAACGACCGGGTCATGGTTCGCGGTACTTTTGCAAACATCCGCATTCGAAACAGCATGGTCCCTGGAGTCGAAGGGGGAGTTACCAAATACTTGCCCACCGGCGAGACGTTGAGCATCTATGATGCATCGATGAAGTATCAGGCAGATAAGGTTCCGCTGGTTATTTTGGCGGGCACCGAATATGGCACCGGCTCGTCGCGCGACTGGGCCGCGAAAGGAACGTTGCTCCTAGGGATCAAAGCCGTGATCGCAGCTTCCTTCGAGCGAATTCACCGCAGCAATCTGGTCGGTATGGGTGTGTTGCCTTTGCAGTTCATGCCCGGGCAGACCGCTGCCTCGCTCGGACTGACAGGGGATGAAACCCTGGATTTCGAGGGATTGAACGATCAACTTACCCCGCGAAGCCAACTGACGGTCAAAGCCACCCGCCCCGATGGTACTAGCTTTACATTCGAAACGCTGGTCCGTATCGATACCCCGGTCGAGATTGACTATTTTCGAAATGGCGGGATTCTGCCAACGGTGCTTCGAAAATTGGCGACCAGCTAGGTTTCCCCCCGAGCTGTTGGAATCTGCTACATTGTTGAAGAGTGCGTTTGTTCTGAACAAGTCGATGCGCCGAAGCGGCTATCGGGCGCAATGAAGGATGATAGCGATCACTGCTGCCGCTGGTGATCGCGAGAGATGACCAGGGAGGAGTTCATGTTCTGCAACGGGAATGATCGGCAACGGTCGAGTTTGCGATTTCTAGCCATGCTCGCAGGTTGTTGCCTGCTCCATTTTTTTGCGTATTGCCAGCCAGCGGCTGCACAGCAAACGGTACCGGCGACCCCTGCCAGCAATCCGACAACGATTCCTGGGAACGCTCCGGCGCCCGGCGGGATCGATGCAGCTGGACTGCAACATGTTGCCCTGATGCACTTGATCGATTCGATTGAGCCGTACTACCCCAAAGGGGAGCTCAAAGGAGAAGCCATCCTCGCTGGCTCAACCACCATGCAATTGCTCGGCAAATCATGGGCGGATCGTTTCCGACAATTTCATCCCGAGGTAACGTTCACACGCGGGAAAGATGGAAGCGAGGCAGGGATCAAAGAGATTTCGGAAAATCCAACGATTATCGCGGGAAGTAGCCGTCCCCTCACCAACGAAGAGTTAAGCGCACTCAAGAGCACCAAGTGCAAGGAACCGATAGCGTTCATTGTCGCTCTCGACCCGTTGGCACTCTATGTTCATCCCGAGAATCCGATTGCGAGTGTGACCCCGGAGCAATTGGAGTCTATCTTCCGGGCTGCAGGCACAAGCAAACCGCATGCGTCGACGTGGGGCGATTTGGGACTGACGGGGCCTTGGAAGGATCGAGCCATTCGCATTCACAGTCGAAGCGATATCAGCGGCACAACAAACTTCATTCGTCAATGGGTGGTGCAAGGCGCACCGTTGGCTCGATCGGCGGAAGTTCACGAATCCAATGAGAAGGTTTGTGTCGGTATCGCCGCTGATACTAGCGGTATTGGTTTGGCCGGCTTCGGTGAAGCGAACCCCAAGGTGCGGGCTGTGCCACTCGAGATTCAGGGAGCGGTCATACCTGCGAATGAAACGAGCTTCCTCTCTGGAAGATACCCCTTTGTTCGACCTCTCGTCTTGATCGTCGACAAGTCCGTGATGGCGACCGATGGGGGAGTTCGGGAATCTGTCTTGCGTTATGTCCTGAGTCGTGATGGGCAACTGGAAGCCGTGCGGGCTGGATTCTTTCCGGTCGATCCTTCCTTCATCCGCAAGCAATTGGATTCCATCAGCGGTCCTCAGGTTCGATAGCTTGTCATGTTCGATAGCTTGCTACTCAACAACTACAGCACCAATCTTTGGGAGTCAACATGATACGCACCTCGTCTCGCACCCTAGCCCTTCTGACATTTCTTTATCTCGCAACGACGGTCTTATCACCAGCGCGTGCTCAGAGTTGGACCGATTTCAGTTCTGCGGTTCCTAAGGTTGCCCCACCCACAACGGGTGGAGCGAATTGGGGGACCTCCGGGGCATATTCACTGACACCGTTACCTGCGGGTGTTACCCCGACACCCTCCAACGGGACGTTGAGTGCGCCGTTGGTCTCATCCATGCGCAATTGGAAATTAGGCGTTTACGTTCGGAATTTGGACGTTGGTGCTTTGGTGCAACAAGTTGATGCGGGTACAGCCGCCCAGGCCGCGGGAATCAACGTCGGTGACGTGATCGTGGCCGTAGCTGGCAATCGGATCGGTGAATTTGATGGCCGGGTGGTCGATATTGGAGATGAACTGCGTCGCAGCGCGGACCCCTATGGACGCGTTTCCTTGTTGGTCCAAGATTCCCGCGCCAAAAACCTCCGCTCTGCGGTGGTTACTCTCAGTGCAACCTCGGGACTGACGAGCGGTACGGTCACGGTTAACGACCGCGCCTCGCTCCCCTCGGGATCGATCCTCACTGTACAACTGATGAATGTTTCGAAGCCGTTCTTTGAAGTGGCTGGAGGAAAAGCGGTAGCGAGAGCCGAAGGGGTAGGTCCGTTTCCCTTCACGCTGAATTATGATCCCCGATACATTGATGCGCGAGATCAGTACGCGATCAACGCTTGGATCACATGGAACAACCAGGTGATCTATTCGTTGCGACAGCCGATACCGGTCGCACCCTCGGGTTTGAGCCAATCGTTCCAATTGGTTGCGGAACGTGGCAATTACATCACCAATCCGGCCGGGACAACCATTCCGGGAATCTCGACTTCTGCAGGTGGCACGGTTTCGGCGGCATCGCCAGGATACGGCACTCTCCCGGGAGCTACTGATACCAATGGGTTGAACCAATTGTTCGTTGCCGTCCTGGGGCGACCTGCTTCAAGCGCCGAGTTGCTCGCTTGGCAAGCCTATCTCCAGCAAGGAAAAACGTTGAATGATGTTGCGGTCAAATTGATGACCAGCAGCCAATATCGTGAACGCTTTCCGACCGACACGGCCTACATTCAGCAGGCCTTGCAGACGCTGACTGGACGCGCGCCCACTGCGACCGAGGTACAAGCATGGGTTGCGCGACTTCAATCCATCGGCTCCGCAGAGCGAGTCATCGAAGAGATGTTGGCGCAACGAAGATGACCAACTAGTAGGCATCCCTTCACGCATCGTAAAGTGCCATACGGAAACTGCCCTACTACAAACGGAACAATCCTCGCCTCCTCGTCAATCCACCCCAATTGGGAAAGATTTCGCGATTCCATGGGTGTTGGGATCTAAGAAATTGGTGCCGAGAGTCGATGACTCTAACGGTTACGAAAAGCCAGACACACGAGCAAGGAATCCGCTCCTGGCGCCCCTCCCACCACCAATATCCATTCGCATTGCACTGAGGCCAGGGAAGGCTGAGAGAGCCGACAAGCTCGATCAGCGTTCGCCTAGGTGACGATGCATCCACACAAGGTTCTCCAGGATGCATAGTCGAATTTTTATAAAGTCGCTTTCTATTTCCCTGCGCACAGGCGTTCTTGGTCTATCGCTGACGGGCTTTTCAATAGGGAGTGAGCAGTTGCTCAACTACCCGATGACCGGCGCTTGTTTCCTCCACGATTCGGGTCTGGAGTATATCCCGTCACGATTGCTGGGTGTCGAGGATATCGTCACAGAATCCGACCGCGGACAGTCCTTTCCCTCGGAGTCCTTTAACTCGGAGTCCTCGACCTGGACCTGCACCGATCCGGCGATGGACTGCGCCGTAGAGGCCGAAAGATTTGAGCAACGGCGAAACGCGTGTGAGCAATGGAATCGATGGTATTCGTCGGCAGAGTCCCTGCGCGCTTGGTCGTCGCAATCGCTCAGTCGCGGAATCACTCGAGCGATGCGGGAGTGGAATTCGAGCCTAGTGGCAGTTGGCTGCGGGTTGGCCCATCGCGTGTCCATCGATAGTCCCATCGATAGTCCCATCGATAAAGCCTCTCCATGGGATGATGTGCAGACTTCGGCCGACGCCACCCAAGAACATTGCCTGGGTTACATCCCCAACCCGCGGCTCCGCAATGCGAATGTTTTTGTGTTCACAGTCGACATCACAGCCGATGCGACAGTCGATGCGACAGCCGATGAGGAAGCACTCAAAGAGCAACAAGCGATCGATGCTGGCCAAGTCTCATCTCCGAGCGATCGAATCGTTGACTCGTTGGGAGGGACGACGTTCGCACGAGACTATTGTGTCTTTGCACCTTATCCGCTGAGCGATGCGATCACACCCTTCACCGAATCGAGTGTATTGGCAGGTGAGGCGCAGACGGAGTCCACTGAAGATTCCATCAATACCAGACAAACGAGTTCACCGTGCGAGTGGATGGGTGAGTGCGAGCCAGCGGACTCCACTTATGTCCAGGGGGGCGAACCAAGAGTACCGAGCGAACCGACTGACTCCATTGAACCTACTACCTCCATCGAACCGATTGATTTCGACGAGGTGGTTCCCTCATCGGAAGTCAGTCAACCAGCAGAGTTCAGCCAACCCACTGAACTCGATCAGGCGAGCGACCGCGCGTCCGGAGCAGGACCGGAGGATAGCGCGGTCGCTGGCGTTAGTGATTGTGAAGCCACACCAACGATCGATTCCCGTGAGATACTTCGAGCCAAGCAACAAGTGGCGGTCGACTTGCACCGCTCGATCTCTCGCGCTCTGGCTCGCAATCTATCGAGGCTCGGTCAATCGCTGATCTGCTGGTCGAAGGAGTTGGATTACTGCGTGCGCCTGTCGGAAGCGCAAGATGGTTCCAGCATGCCAGAATTAAAGTAATTTGTTTGAGGTTGCCCGGGACAGAAAGACGATCGGCCATCGCGACAGACTTGATAGGATCATCGCTTCGCTTCTGCTCTGCACGAAGACAAAGGCTTGATCCGCGGGGATTTGACACAATCGAATGTCATCTTTTACGCGCCATTCCCGTTCAATGCTCCAGTCGCGATGGCGATCGTCTTGTTGCGATGGCTGACCAAAAGCTTGCTCTTCGATAGGGAGTGAATTCAACTCATCTCCAGCCAGATACCGAACGGGACGTGCTCCGCGATCTGCGAGCCAACTTCGCCGAATCGCGATGCCATAAGGCTCCCAGTCCCAGCGGCCGATATGCGACTGAAACTCGCGATGTTCCCGCATGGACTGAATGCTCTGAGCGGTAAAGCATACGGTCCGGACACTGCCGCGCCGCAAATAGGACGAAGCGATCAAACGCTGTGTCGAGAGTATTCGTTGCAAGGTGTGCAGCGGGGCCTTGAGCGCATACCATTCCAGTCGAATGGCTTCGTCAAAAACATGATCCTGGGATTGGTCGGGCCACGCTCCCTGCCTGCCGCGCGTGAAATGGACCAGGAATTCGTCGGAGTTGAGAAGCTTGGACGAAGCGGGACCATAGGGCATGCAAGTCGACGGAATCCCTCGTCGATCGCAACCCCACACCGCTGTTCCTATCGAAGCATCAGACCGGATTGCATTTTTACCTTGGTGGTGCATCCAAAGAACCGCACCGCGATCCGACAAACGCAAGGCAGCTTGGGAGCCCTTGGTACGTGCCGCTCGAATCGTTCGATCCTTGACGGCAACGATCGTCGAACCGGGCGTCATCATTGGTTCAGCGAGTCGAGCCTCTACTAAACGGGCGATTCGCCCGCCCTGCCTGACATGCAAACCAAAGAGTTGATGCGATAGGATGGCGATGGCGCGATCCTCAAGGCGTGCCTCCATCAAGTCCTCCCGATTAGGCAGAGGACTTCCTTGGCATCGCAAAGTCGCGGTATGGAGTCCGCGTTCGGATTGCGTTTCATCATTGCGACAGAGTCTAAGATACGGTAACCCGAATCGCTGGCATGCATGGCGAAGTCGTTCCGCGTAGGGACTGGCTGCTGAGAAAAAGATCGTGCGCTGCGATCGCTTTGCATGCCGCAGCGCGGACTCTAAATTCAACTCCCACCAAGCCGCCAGCGGCTCATGTTTGGCATCATGCGAAGAAATAATCCCGAGCAAATCGCGACCTTCGAGGTAGGTTCCCTCCGGCAACTCTACCTGGATTTCCCCGAGCCAATCACAAATAGCGGCAGCCCACGGCACAGGCCAGTCGGTTGCGGCTACAATCTTTCCGCTCGTTGACCCTGTTTCTACAGTCAAGTGCTCCCCCTCCTGGCGAGGCTCGATCGTCGAATCTGTGAACAAATGCGTCACGCAACCACACAACCCTACACAATATCATAAAATCGGCGACTGTCTGATCGACCCGTTGCGACTCTCTAGGCTTGAAAAATGAGTGAAATACCCCCTGTTGAAACCGATGTTCATTCCACGCCGCAGATCGCCTCCCTACCGGATAGTAAGGCCAAGGTCTTATACGATGCAGCCTTGACTGAGATTCGCAAAGTTTTCGTTGGGCAAGACGAATTGGTCAACGTGGCGATGGTATCGTTGTTCTCGGGTGGGCACTTGCTCATCGAAGGGGTTCCGGGGCTGGGCAAGACCCTTTTTGTCAGGACATTGGGCCGTGTTTTGGGATGTCAATTCGGTCGCATTCAATTCACTGCGGATTTGATGCCATCGGATGTCACGGGCGCACCCATCTTCGACATGAAGACTCAGGATTTTCGCTTCCGTGCTGGTCCGGTTTTTACCCAGTTGCTTTTGGCGGATGAAATCAACCGGTCGCCAGCTAAGACACATGCCGCACTTTTGGAGATCATGCAAGAGCGGCGAGTGACGATCGATGGGGTTAGTCACACGGTTCCCAAACCCTTTCTTGTCTTAGCCACCCAGAACCCGCTCGAGAGCGAGGGGACTTATTCGTTGCCGGAAGCTCAACTGGACCGTTTCATGTTCAAGGCGATCGTGAATTATCCCGATGAAGCGGAGGAAGCAAGGGTTCTCGATTTGCATTCGCGACAAATCGATTTCGGCGACCTACTCGAAAAAGAAGTTTCTCAGGTTACCAACGGACAAACGATCCTTGAGTTGATCGAGTCCAACGCCCAGGTTCGTGTCGAGCCGCAACTGCTTAGGTACATCAACCGCATTGTTCGAGCCACCCGATCCTGGCCGACATTTCACTTGGGTGCCTCGCCTCGCGCGGGTATCGCACTGGTTCAAGGGGCAAGAACATTGGCAGCCTTTAAGGGGCGGGACTTTGCGGTTCCCGATGATGTCGTGGAAATCGTATTGCCCGCCCTTCGGCATCGCGTGATCCTCAACGCGGAAGCGGAAGTCGAAGGAACGCTGGTCGATTCCGAGTTGAAGGCGTTGCTGCGCAGTATCGAAGTTCCACGGATCTAATTCCAATATGTCGTTTTACGATATCGTCGGATCGTATCTGTTTTGGGCTCCGTGGCTCGGCTTGATCGTGATCACAGCTCCGCTACTGATTCTTGGATACGGATGGAAAATCTCTCCGACGCTCCGATGGTTATGGCTAATCGGTCCATTGTCGGTCCTGTCATTGTTGATGGTCGCAGTACCTGCGGCTGCAGGAGCTCTCTACCCAGATTCCCAATCAAGCTTCGCAAGCACACTCCGATATGGCGCGGATCTATTCATCTACTTTCTGGTCTTGCTCGACTTGATCGCTATAGCGATTCTCGTTCTGGATCTGATCACACTTCCCAGCCCGTCGCGCATTAGAATCGAGCGACAAATGCTGCGCAGCGCGTCGCTCGGAGGGTATCACGAGTCCAAGATCTTCATAGAGAATCGCAGCAACCGAAGTTTTTTGGGCGATGTGAAGGAGGATTTGCCCGAGAGCTTTACCTGCGAACCCGAGTCGCATCGATTGGTCTTGGGACCGAGCAAACGCATCGAACTGACCAGTCGCCTGCGTCCTGGTCGTCGCGGAGTGTTTCAGTTCGAATTCGTCCACTTTCAGTTCTTTTCGAAGTTGGGATTTTGGCGTCGCATAGTGCAGCGCTCATGTCCTGGCGAGTTGCTTGTTTATCCAAACATGAAGCAGCTTGAGGAGTACGCACTGCTCGCCCGCACCAACCGCTTGAGCTTGATCGGGGTTCGGAGGACTCGCAATCTGGGGCAAGACAGCAACTTCGAACGCCTTCGCGACTACAGCCAGGACGACAACTACAAACATATCGATTGGCGAGCCACCGCGCGGCGACGAAAACTGACCGTCAAGCAATTTCAGCAAGACAAGAGCCAGCGCATCGTCTTCCTTCTCGATTGCGGCCGGATGATGACCAACGAGTACCAGGGTCTCAGCCTGCTCGATTACGCGCTCAACTCGATCCTCATGCTCAGCTATGTCGCCCTGCATCAAGGGGACTCGGTCGGCATGATGTGCTTTTCCGACCGCGTGGAAAAATACGTGCCGCTCCGAGGTGGCATCGATCAAATGAATCGTATTCTGCATGGTTTGTTCGATCGATTTCCCAGTATGAAGCAATCGAATTTCGACAATGCCTTTCTCTCGTTTTCGAAACGATGCCGACGACGAACGATGGTCGTGCTGATAACGAGCGTGATCGACGATGTGACGGCTTCGCAAGTCACCGGTTACCTATCGACTTTGGCGGGTCGCCACCTTCCATTATTGGTACTGCTCCGCGACCATCGCATCTTCGATGCTGCCGATAATCCGGCCATGGATAACGCCATGCTTTATCGGAGTGCCGCCGCCGCGCAGATTTTGGTATGGCGAAATGAAGTCTTGAAAAAGATTAAGGACGGCGGGTCGCTGACGATCGACGCATTCCCTGAACAACTCACCGCTCCCTTGGTCAATCGCTATCTTGAAGTGAAGGCCAAGCATCTCCTCTGATCAAGATGCTATAAAGTCGCCTGATTCGCGGTCGGGGCACTTCGCAACCCAAGGACAGCGAGTACGATTTATTTCAGTTCTTTATTGGTTGCCGCGCCAGTATCCAACAAGTCAGTGCCCTCCTACGATTGCTCTCGATGCCGTATTCACGAACTATTTTTATCTCAGCATCCCATGCGATCGAAGATTTCCCAAAAGGCTTGGGATCTGCCTTGGCACTGGATTACTTGACGGCCTGGACAAGCGTCTGGGACCCGAGATTGCTGGCGATCTCCAACGCCACACCTGAGTGGCGCCGATGTGATACCAGTGGCCTGGACCTTGAGGACGCGTTGCTGGTTTGTCCCGAAGCAGCGATAGAGAAACTGGACCAACCGCTCCAGGAAAGGCTCAGGCTCGGACGCAATCAATGGGTTCCCTCGGCCCGCCGACCCAGGAACGAAGTGGTGCGTAGCCTATTAGATGCTCATTCGGCCAGTACCTCGGATTCTGCAGCCCCAGAGCGATCGATCTGCGAGCAATCGGACGATGCGTGTTGCATGCTCGGGGATTTCTATGCCTTCGGTTATGCGATCCTTCAGATCCAGTGCATGGCTCGCAAGCTGAGATATTCGTTCAACATCGACTGGATGGCTCTCGGAGAGCAGATACTGTCAGCGGCACGTGCATCGGTCAAACAGGACGCGAGCGAAACCGATCGATGGTTGGCGGCTGCGTTCGATGCGTTGTCTCAAGAGCGGGACCGTTACTGTTCGCAGCAGGGGCATTTGCTGGAGATGTTGCTTGTGGCACCGACGACCCTTGGGGACTCGCTGTTGCAGTCGTTGGAGACCGAGCGTCCCATCACGATCTATGCGACAACCCAAGTCTTGAAGCAGTGGCGACAGAAGAACAGCGATGCATGGACGAAACTTGCAGCGAGATTAGAGGATAAATCCGCCTGCATCGCAGGAGGAATGCGAGAGGAACTGCACCATCCTTGGCTGCCAGAGGATGCATTCATCCGCGAGCTTTCGCAAGCTCGAGACGACTGCAATGAGTTAGGAATTTCTCCGCCTCGAGTTTGGATGCGATTTTCGCCTGCCATGTCTACCAATGTATCGACAGTTGCTCGGCAATTCGGATTTGATGGTGCGATCATCGCTCCGCTGGGTGGTGGTACCCTTCCGAAAAAAGAGCACGCCAAGATTCGTTGGCAGGGGACAGGAGAACGGGGCGGGCTCGATTGTATTCTGGGCCATGTGCTGGATGTTGCAGACAGTGAAACCCTTCTCAATCTCGGTAGCGAGATGGCTCAACAATTGGATTATCACCAAGTACCAACGCTTGTCCTAGCTCATTGGCCAGGAGTGACCAGCCCGGCGTTTCAGGATTTGCTTCGCGCTTCGGTTCGTACACCCGCATTAGGGAAATGGACCGATGCTGGCTCGTATTTTTCGACGACTTCTCAACCGTATTGGAGCGATACGTTCACTTCGCTCGACTTTCAGCATCCGCTCCCCAAGCAACCTTCCGAACTTCACGCGATTCATCTCAAGATATCGCACGGGCTGCGGCACGCTTATTGGCTGGAGCAATTGGAGTCTGTGGCCAGGCTATGGAATTGGACTCCGAGGATTACGAATGGCTCAACAGAACCCGTTTCTCGGGATCTCGCTTCGCTTCGTCTGCAATGCGAACAACTGAGGGACTCGGTCTATGCGGGGCAGTCGGATCCATCGGTCATCACGAGCGAAATCGAGAAGGTTGCGGTTGGGATTGCAGCGGAATTGCGAGCCCGTGTTCCCTGCGATGGAGAGGATCTCTTCTTCAATCCTACGAGTCACCCGCGAAAGACTTTTGCTGCCGACTATCCTCGGCGTATCGATCCGAATTCCTCTACTCGTGTTCATGCGTGTGATAACGATCCGACTTGCAGTCAATGCATTGTCGAGGTCCCGCCATTCGGTTTTGCCAAAGTAACCAGCCAAGCACCGCTCGAACGTGGATCGATGTCTGAATCGGCGAGTAACTCAGCTGCCATCACACCGAAAACATCGCTTCTGGGACGCATCTTCGGTAGCCGTTCGTCGGTCGCGCAGGAGGATGGATCCATGGCAAACGAATTCATGGACGTTCAAATCGATCCGATCAAGGGGCATTTGCGTTCCCTCTACGTGGTCAACAAACGAGGCAATCGACTCAGCGGCCAACTGTCGTGGGTTGCGGAGCCAATCCAACTGCGAAATCAGTTTCAGGATACGTCGTTCCACGCTCTGTCCGATGTTCAGGTCAAAGTGATACACAGTTCAAAAGTGCGAGGGACGATTCAAGTAACGGGCAAACTCGGCCCTGGTTCGTGTGACATACGCTACACGTTGTGGCAGGGGGCTCCATGGTTGGATATTGAGGTTCTCGGCGACAATACGGATCCTCATATTGGGTTCCCGGTATGGCGGATGGTTTGGCCCAGCGAAGCGGCGACACTTGCAGCGTGGAGCCAAGGAGCAAAAATGAAATTGCCGGCGCCATTGCAATGCGGCGTTGAGCTGATCGAGATCGATGATGCCGAACACCGGACCCACTTTGCGACCTGCGGCTTGAGCATGCATCGGCGAGTCGGTAGCAGCGGGCTCGCTTCGATGCTCCCGGTAGATCGCTCTGGTAGATTTAACGCACGGTTTGCCCTGGGGATCGACTGGGCGAACCCATGGGCCACTGCGATCGATCGCATGGTGCCGGATCTCTATTCGGTTGCCAACACAACCCTAGGGAGCAGATCAACCGGATCTGGCAAATCTCCCGACACCGGTGCGTGGCTTGCCCGAGTCAATATGCCTAACCTTCATTTTCGCTGGATCGATCCGAAACCAGAATTGGGGCTGAATGCTTCTACGGATGTCGAACCTGCAAACCAAGAAAATATGCCTCCGCAACAAGACGGAGTTGTCGCGGATGGTTGCCTTTGGATGGTGGAAACCGCTGGGAAATCAGGGACGGGAAGGCTCGGTTGCATCCGTCCGATCGAACGAGCGTGGCGCGTCGACTTTCGCGGCCTGGAGTATGATAAACTGAAGGTCGAAGACGGCGAGGTACTCATACCCTTTCAAGGGTGGGACCGTTTTCGAATCGCTATCTGCTTCAAAAAGTAGATGCATGCACGAATGAGAGTCGTACCCAAAGCGGATTCCGACTGAGTACAAAACAACTAGGAACTGGGAATCAAGGCATGAGCCGATCGGGCGACGCGAACGACCTGACCAACCAGAATATCGCGGGCTACTCGATTCTTCATCGGCTCGGCGTTGGGGGTATGTCCGAAGTCTACCTCGCGTTTCAGCAGTCGCTGCATCGTCACGTTGCGCTCAAAGTTCTCCGTTCCGATTTTGTCGGATCCGACGAGCATGAACAACGGTTCCTCCAGGAGGCTCGTTCAGCCGCATCGCTGATCCATCCCAACATCGTCCAAGTATACGATGTAGGAAAGCTCGATTCCACTCATTACATCGCTCAGGAGTATGTACCTGGGAGCAACCTCAGTTCCTTCATCCAAAGACGAGGAGCGATCCCGCTGAAGGAGGCAGTCTCCATCCTTTGGCAAGCGACCGCAGCCCTTCAGAAAGCTGCTTCGATCGGCCTTGTACACCGGGATATCAAGCCCGACAACTTGCTGCTGACTCCGGATGGCGAAGTCAAGGTCGCAGATTTCGGACTTGCACGAGCCAGAGGCCAGAATCAGAACCTGACCGCAGTCGGGATCGCTTTGGGGACTCCTCTTTACATGAGTCCGGAGCAGATTCAGGGACTTTCGGTCGATTCCCGCAGCGACTTATATTCGCTAGGAGCGACCGCATATCACATGCTTTCTGGTCGCCCTCCTTTTTCCGGCGATACTCCATTGGCACTAGCCATGCAGCATATTCAGGCCGAACCGGTCCCGCTCAAGCAACTTCGTCCCGATCTGCCAGACGACTTGGTCGAGATCGTTCACAAACTACTTCGCAAGAGCCCCGAAGAACGTTATGCCTCCGCTACGGAACTCGCGCGGGACCTTCGGCAGTGTATCGATACCCATCTTGAGGGACTGGGGGACAAGATGATCCCTTTCTCGGGATTGGTCATCGATCATCAATCCGTGTCATCCAGTGCGCCGACGCAGGAGCTGCAGCGATTGATGAGTCGGAGCCATTCTGCGCAACGCTCCGAATCCAAGAAGCAAACAGCTTTTTGGAGCAAAGCGGCGGTCTTGATTGCACCGTTGTTAGCCGCGAGCGTTGCCAGCTTCGCCGTTCTCCGAACCGATTTGTTCGCCAACCAGCGATCCACTACCGCAGGGGTGGTTCGCGAATCCTCCATTCAGCGTCAATACGCCAAGGCACTCCTTGAAAACGATCTGAAGCATTGGAACGCGGTGTCGGAGTATTTTCCGCCCACTGACCCGGTAAGCCGAAACTACCAACTGAAGACTGAGCTGCAGATAGCGCGACTTCGACTCGAGGGTGAAGATTACGCTGCCGCCGAAACAGCGCTTCGGAGAGTGCTCAATTCACCCCATGCGGAGGATGTTTTGACGATGATCGCGCGGATCGAGATGGGCTGGATCACCAACCGAGAACGCAAGGACAGCAATACCAATGAACATTACGATCGGGCGATGAGAGACTGGGCACTGATGATACCGGACAAGCAGAAACTGATCCGCGATGCGCTCCCCGCCAAAGTGCGAACGGAGTGGGAGAACATCGATTATCTTCACAAGGAAAACCCACCGGCGGAGGCGGTTCCCTAATCGTGCTCGCTCGTCGTGTGATCTCCGCGATTTTTCTGCTCGTTTTTCTGGTCGCGTCCGCGTGGTCCGATGTAGCCTATCCCGCGCTGGGTGTTCGTGGTCTCTGGATGTTGCCGGTATTTCTTGTGATGACTCTCGGCACACTCTGGGAGATGGCTTCGCTCGTATCGATACGGCTCCCTGTTCGTCCGCACCGTGTACTGGCGTTCGGCATTGCGGCTGTCCTCATAGGTTTAGTTCCCTTATGGAACCAAATCTTCCCGTTCATGGGTTGGTCGAAAAATATCGACCTAAAATGGGAGGGTTGGATTGCGGCGGCGTTGCTTCTGACCACGCTTGCGCTGGCGCTCGATGCCATCGTCCATTTCTCCTACGAAGAAACGAGACACGGTCACGAGGCAGCAACCGCAGTGACGCTTGCTTGGTTCAGTTCCATTGCCATGATCATGTACGTCGTGGGCGGGATGCTGGTCTGGTGGCCGATCAGAATGTTGGGTGACAGTTCGCATGGTTTGACCAATCTCGTCGGCATCGTGGTCGTCACCAAGTCAGCTGACATCGGCGCTTATTTTTCTGGGAAAGCGTTTGGACGCACTAAGCTTTGCCCAGCGATTAGTCCGGGTAAGACGATTGAAGGGCTTATCGGTGGATTCGCCTTGAGTATCGCCAGCGCATATATTTGGTACAGAGGGTGTTTTCCGATGCCGGGTCCTCAGGAAGGTGGTACACTTTTGGGACCTGCGGTATTGGCGATTCTTTTGACTGCCGGGGGACTTGTAGGAGATCTAACGGAATCCATGGTGAAACGCACCGTAGGAAAAAAGGATAGTGGTTCGTTGCTGCCCGGCATGGGTGGAATTTGGGACGTCACTGACGCCCTGATTCCTGCAACTGTGTTGGGCTATGTTGGGCTACTGGCGAGACTTTATTGAGCCATGTCTGAATCGACGTTAACGCTCGGCGATCCTCAATTGGCTCTTCAGTTGTTCGGGCCTCAAGACACGAATCTTCGGCGAGTGCGCAATCAACTCGGCGTTGCCATCACACATCGCAACGGCCAAATCCGCATCGCAGGCCCTTCGGACTCTGTACGCATCGCTACGGAGATTCTCGAACAATTACGGGACAAAGTCATGCACCAGGGAACCGTCGGTCCAGATGAAGTAGCCGATATCATGCAAAGCCTAATCTCCTCAAGAACATCCTCCAGCGGCGAGCGGAGCGAAATCTCCAAACATGAGATGAAGGAAGTTGCGATCGGAAACGCGGGAAGACGGGTTAAGCCGAGAACTACCGGCCAAGCTCAGTACATCGAAGCGATCCGATCACATGACATGACTTTCTGCATCGGACCCGCTGGCTGCGGAAAAACGTACCTTGCAGTAGCAACTGCGGTCGAGGCTTATCGCGCTCGGCAAGTCCGCAAGATTGTATTAGTCCGGCCTGCGGTAGAAGCTGGTGAGAGTCTCGGGTATTTGCCCGGCGATCTCAGCGAAAAACTCAATCCCTATCTTCGACCATTGCTCGATGCAATCAATGAAATGGTCGACTTTGATCAGGTGAAATTCCTGATGGAACAGGATATCATCGAGGTCATTCCCTTGGCGTATATGCGAGGACGCACGCTTAACTCTGCATTCGTTATCCTCGATGAAGCACAGAACGCGACCGTCGCCCAGATGAAGATGTTCCTCACTCGCATGGGCGAAGGCTCAAAGGTAGTCGTGTCGGGCGATATATCACAAGTCGACCTGCCAGCCGGGGTCACCAGCGGCCTGCGCGATGCCGCCCAACGATTGCAAGGTATCGAGGGAATCGCGATGGTTCGACTGCACGAAAGCGATATTGTTCGACACCCACTGGTCCAGAAAATCGTTGCAGCCTACGACGGGAATCGCTCCTATCCGCCGAAGCGTGCCCCGGATTCGGATCGGTAGAAATCACATCCGCAATATCGCAACATGTCAACCAGTTCCAAATCCAAAACACGCAGCGAACGAGTAGCCAGCCTGAAGCTGGACAAGCTCGGGTGGCAGATTTGGTTGGAAGAAATCACACGCCTAGACTCCTTGCTGCGTCTTGGAATTGCGATCATCGCAGCAATCATCATCACCATCTTTGTCCGGGGATGGGAGCCTCCCTTCGCCTATCGCGAAGGCCTTGTACCGCAACGAGCGATTCTGGCTCGCGTCCCCTTCAAGTTCGAGGATGCCCTCAAGACCGATGCTCTGCGGATTCAAGCCGCGCGCGAAGTGCTTTGCATCTATGAGAACCGCAAGGAACCTCTCGTTCAATTGCGAGGTGCAGTCAAAGATGCCCTCTTCGCGCTCCGCGACGTACCATCCACGTTGGAATTGACCAAAACGCAAAATCAGCTTCTCGACAGCTTCGGAGCAACCGTCCTCGATTCAGACAAAACGCCGCTCGATTACGAAACAGCTCTCAAGGCAATCCAGCAGACACTGGCCACGGAAGCAGATCTTTCGAAATACGACGCAGCCATTCGAGAGATTTTGGATCCTATTGAAGAGTTTGGACTGTTGGTCTCACTTGAGCACGATAGCGACAAGGGGAACCAGCGATTCATTCGCGTCTTCCAAATCGGAAATGAAGCGAGCATGATCGAGGTGGACGTGCCGCGAGTTCGGATCGCCGAGGTGGGAGCTGCATTAAGAAGTTCTCTCGAAAGGTCGTTTCGCAATCAGTTCGGAACCCAATCGGCTACGCTGCTTGCAAGAATGATCCACCATTATCTCTCAACGCGACTTCCAGTGACCCTCACCCTTCGGGAGGATTTGAGCAACACCGCTCGCACTGAGGCGAGTAAAAATGTGCTACCTGCGATGATCACTTACGATCCTGCTTCCGGTGCATTGGTGCCATTGGGCAAGCCCCTTGGAGAGAAGGAGCTCGCTCTTCTCCGGACCGAGCACCGCGTTTTCACCTCGGAGATGCCATGGTATTTGCGAACACAGCGATTGATGGCGTTCCTCGGGATGATCACAGCCTTGTATTTGCTGTGCACCGCCTTCCTGCACCAATCGAGCAACCGCCATTTGCTCTTTGAGACCATGGAATTCCTGCGACTGATCGCTTTGTGCATGGCATGCATCATCTCGGCCGTTCTTTTTGCACAGGACCCGTTTCGAGCCGAGTTGATTCCTGTCATTCTGTGTGCGATTATCGCGACCATCGCGTATGGACGTGCGGTTGCACTGATCCTGATGGCAGCCTTGTCTATGGTGATAACATTCGGAGCACGAGTGGATTTGTCCGAATTCATCCTTCTGGCGAGCGGTGCAGCAGCATCGATTCTTCTTTGTGGTCGCATTCGAAACCGCACTCGGCTGATCTATGTCGGCCTGGGTGTATCGATTGTCGTTTTCTCAACATACATCGGTCTCGGGGTAATGACCGGCCAAGAAGCTGGCGGCGTCAGCAGCGACGGAATTGCGATCGGAGCGATCAACGTTTCCTCGCTGCTTCCATTGCGTTTGGTCTCGGAAGCCCTTCGTCAGGCAGCCTTCGCGTTCCTTTGTGGACCTCTCATGGCAGGTCTTCTGCCTCTGGTCGAAAAGGCGTTCGATATACAAACCGACCTGAGCTTGCTCGAACTGAGCGACATGAGCCACCCACTTTTAAGACAGCTTGCGCAGCGAGCACCGGGAACCTACAACCACAGCATCTCCGTTGCGGCATTGGCTGAGACAGCAGCCGAAAGCATTGGAGCTCATGGACTACTGGTTCGCGTCGGTGCGATCTTTCACGATATCGGAAAGATGTTTAAGCCGAATTACTTCGTCGAAAACCAGGTCCCGGGTGCGAACCGTCACGACACTTTGCAACCGGGAATGAGCACGCTGATCATTATCGCCCACGTGAAGGATGGCGCGGACTTGGCACGTAGACATCGGTTACCCAAGCGTGTGATCGACTTCATCGAGCAGCATCACGGCACAACGCTCGTCGAGTACTTTTACAAGCAGGCTCATAAGAAGAGCGAAGAGAGCGAAGAAAAGGATGAGGTATCGGAATCGAGTTTCCGATACCCAGGTCCGAAACCGCAAACGCGCGAAGCAGCAGTGCTCATGATTGCTGATGCTGCCGAAAGCGCATCTCGGGCCTTGGTGGAACCGACTGCATCGAGATTGCAGAACCTCGTGGATCAAATCGCCATGAAGAAATTGCTAGATGGGCAATTCGATGAATGCGGTCTGACCCTTCTCGAACTCGACACGATCAAACGATCCTTAGTCAAAAGCTTGACCGCCATCTATCACGGTCGGATCAAGTATCCGGATCAAACCGCAGCGAACGCCTCATAGTGCCACGCGGACTGGGCAGCTATTGGGTGCGTTGAGCCTTTTGCAGGCCGACGAGTTCTAGCAACTTCAGTGCGTTGGTCGTCGGAGTCACCCCTTCGCGCATTTTGTAGTCGAATCGCATGACTTCGCGACCATCGACCGTTTCAAAGAACTCTCGGAAGTGAACCACCTGCGCAGTGCGATCAACGAACGGGATCTTCGCCAGATCAAGATCATGAGTACTGGCGGCTACTGTGCAGCCGAGTTGTGTCAAATGCTCGAGCACCGATTGAACGGCAATTTGACGCTCGCGGGAATTGGTACCCTGAAGAATCTCATCGAGCAAGATCAGGGTCGGGATTCCCTTCTCAGCCTGTCGCTCATGCGCCCAATCCACAACCGACTTCAGGCGTTTCAGTTCGGCCATAAAAAAGGAAACGCCGTCCTGCAAACTATCCTTGACTCGAATGCTCGAGGCTAGATCGAAATGAGGGGCCGTCCAAGTCCGGCTTGCCACCGGAGCCCCCGTCCATGACAGAGCGATATTCACACCCAGCGAGCGCAACAGAGTTGACTTGCCCGCCATGTTGCTTCCCGTCACGAGCAACAAAGGCCTCGCGTCTACCATGGTTAAATCGTTTGCCACACGAGCCCTCTCCGGCAGCAACGGATGAGCCAGTTGTTCGATTGCCAAGCCTCGCCCAGCTTGTGTCGTCCATGAGGGGTAACACCAGTCCGGCTGTTCGTCAGCCACGGTTGCAGCAGAGGTTAGCGATTCCAGTTGTCCCACCGCATCGATCCATCTCGATAACTCGTGCCCGTACGCTTTTCGCCACGATTCCAACCAAGTCAGGATCTGCATATCCCAAAGGAATAGAATTTGAAGCATTACGTACGGAAGGAAAAACAAAGGATTGCGCTGCAGGCCGGCAAACCGCATCCGAAATCTCAGGATCCGCAGAGCTTGAGTTGCTGACCCATTCTTCGTCTGCATCTGGTGGTTCAATCGAGCCAAGAGCGGCTCCGGTGCACCGAGTTGTTCAACGCAGGACATCAAGTCACTGAATGACTGCAACTCACGATTTGCCCCCCCAATCCAAACGAAGATGTCATGGACTCCGCCAATAAAGCCGACCGTGACGACCAAATTCACGGCAATCGTGATCAACAGACCAACAAACGCATAACCAGCGAGCTCAAGCCTGTCGGACTTAAGCGAAGAGATGAGCACAAAGCTCAATACCAATACCAACGCGGGGGTAATCCACGCTAGCAATCGCAGCCAGGGGTATCGCTGGAAGAAATATGGGCTCTCCGACCACTTTTGAATCGATTCCAAACGCGTATCGCTCGCACGGAATGCATGGGAAGCATCCCAGAACCGCGACCTCCAACCCCGTTCATGCGCAAGATATCCTACCGCTTGCTGACGCTCGGTAAGAACCTCTATGTCTTGTCTTCGCGTCAACCAGGTAGCCAGTTCCTTCGCGCCTGATTCGGTGGCAGCGAGCGACAACCATCGATAAAGCGAACGGTCGCCGAACAGATCTAGATCATCGCCGAGATCAGAACGAAACTCGGCGGTAACTGACTCCGACTTGAGTGCAGGTAGTTCGCCCCAGTGTCGTTGGCAACGAGCCACCAGTCGGCGAAAGAAACTTTGGCGTTGGCGATGCCAATCCAATCGCCATCGCAATTGCTCTTGCCATGTTGCGATTGCCAGGAACACAACCATCAGAACTGCACCGAGTTGCCATGTTCCTGCAGGGGCAGTTGCGGAGAAAATTCCGAAACCGAGCAATAGCAGACCGGGGATCGCGGTGACGCCTCGCGCGAGTTGGAGATTACCGATTCGCTTCTCGTGGAGCCCGATTGCCTGCTCGAGTTCGCGAAGTTGCTGTTGATAAAATTCGATGGCGGTCAAGGGAGTGTTTCTAAAGTTAGGTGAACAGTGCAGCAGCAAAATCCGTCGGGGAAAATTCCTCTAAGTCGGTCATTTTCTCACCGACTCCGATGAACTTCACCGGCAACCCAAATTGCTCCGCGATCGGAATAATGACCCCACCCTTCGCCGTTCCATCCAGTTTTGCTAAGACGATTCCAGTGCAGCCTGCAGCTTCCGAGAAACCTTTGGCCTGACTGATCGCATTTTGGCCAGCAGTTGCATCGAGCACCAACAGGACTTCATGCGGTCCCTCGGGCACTTGCTTTTGAATGACGCGTTTGATTTTCTCAAGTTGCTGCATCAGATTGCTTTGCGTCTGTAGGCGACCGGCAGTATCGATAATGCAAACGTCGAATGATTCATCCACGGCGCGTTGAACGGCGCGGTATGCGACGGAGCCGGGGTCCGATCCCTGGTCACCCAAGACGATATCGCACCCAATGCGTTCGGCCCAAACTTTTAGTTGAGCGACTGCGGCCGCTCGAAACGTGTCACCCGCGGCCAGGAGTACGCGATTGCCTTGGCTGGTTAGCTTCGCAGCGAGTTTAGCGATCGATGTGGTCTTACCTGAACCGTTGACTCCGACAACCAGGATGACGGAAGGGGGAGTGCCAGCTAGCTTTAAGGATCCTCCGCGACTGCGAAGCGAGTCGGCAACGCGCTCGCGAACCACCTTCAGCACATCCTCCATCTCAACACGTCGGCCGCGATATTGATCCTTGATAGAATCAACGATTCGCGAAGCCATCGCGGCTCCCATATCGGTCCTAACCAGAATAGCGTAGAGCTCGCGAAGAAAGTCGTCATCGACGAGTCGCCCCCCCTCTTTCCACAGATCGCGAATGTCGGTTCGCAAGAGCTCGTTGGTCTTACCCAAGACTCGCCGTAGCCAACCTACTGAGGAAGATGCTTGTGGCGACTCGGAAGGAGGAGTGAGTGGTGCTCCCGTTCCTTCTTCCCCGCTAGATTGGCTCGGCTCTTTCTTCTTCTTCCAAAACACCATATTCTCTTTCTCGAAATCCGCGACAGAATTCACCGGCTGACATGTACTCGCATCACTAAAGGAGAGTTTATGGCACAGACCCATCCTATGGAAGTTGAAGCCAAGTATCGGGTTCCGAATACATCCGTCTTGGAGCGATCCCTCGCGAATGCGGGGGCGCGTTTTCTGAACCGAGAAGAGCATATTGACACGTATCTCGGACACCCCTGCAGAGATTTCCGTGCCACCGACGAGGCCCTTCGCATTCGCGTCGTCGACGGGCAACCCTGGATTACCTACAAAGGCCCTCGACTCGCAGGGCCAGTGAAAGTGCGTCCGGAGTTTGAATTGATGCTCCGAGCCAATGACCTCCCATCCTGGCTAACGATTTGGGCGTTCCTCGGCTTTGAACCCGTTGAGACGATCGCGAAGTCTCGACGGATATTCGAACTCGCTGTCGATAATCGGCCTATCCTCGTATCCATCGACTCAGTGGAAGGCCTTGGAGACTTCGCGGAGATCGAACGCGTCATCGATTCGGAGGACCATATCGAGCAAGCGAAATCGGACGTGAACGCCGTAGCAAGCCAACTGGAACTCGGAAACCTCGAAACCAGAAGCTATCTTGCGATGGTCCTGGAAACGTTCCACAAATGAAAAACGGTCCCGGAAAATTCCGAGACCGTTTGGATTGGATTCCGTTATTGGAACAATGAGCTTAGTTGCATCCGCAAGCGGGAGCGGCAGGAGCTGGAGCAGCATCGCAGCATGGTGCTGGAGCTGGTTCGCAGCAAGATGCCTTGCGTGCACGATGACGAGCGAACAGGCCGCTCAATCGGGACTTCTTGCCGCAGCAATCAGCAGGAGCAGCATCGCAGCAAGGAGCTGGAGCTGGTTCGCAGCAAGGTGCTGGTGCAGGAGCAGCATCACAGCAGGGAGCTGGAGCTGGTTCGCAGCAGGAAGGAGCACCACTGCAACGGCTGTGCAGGCGGCTGTGCAGACGAGTCAACAGGCCAACTCGCTTGGTCTCGCCACAGCAGGAAGGAGCTGGTTCGCAGCAAGGAGCTGGTGCTGGAGCTGGCTCGCAGCAGGAAGCTGCACCGCTGCAACGGCTGTGCAGATTTGCATGCAGACGAGCGAGCAAGCCAACTCGCTTGCTTTCACCGCAGCACGATGGAGCGGGATCGCAAACAGGAGCTGGTGCTGGTTCGCAGCAAGCCGGTGCTGGGTTGCAGCAATCGCTCTTGCGATTGAAGATCCCGGCGGAAGCACTGGACGACGAAACAATGGCCATGGAAACCACTGCCAAAGCAATCAAAACACGACGCATTCGAATTTCTCCCAAACTTGTAAAGGGACAACCACCACCGCGTCGGAACTTTGGCCTCGTGTTCCCCCCAGGGAGGGCCTGTGCCAGCTGGTACACTGGCGGCGTTGACGCGACTAAATCGTTGAGCAATAGTTCCCGATAAATCTTACCAAGGAACCCTAATCAACAAAGTTTAGTTAGAGATCACAGCTTCACGCGCTGAATTTGCCGATTTTTCCACCTTGCATGGCAGTCCCTCTTTCCCAAGAACACTCGGCTCTCAACTTCCGATCTCTTCTATCAGTTGGGCTTATCCGGCAGGCCGATCGATCCTGCCGCCAATGCTGGCTGTAAACATAAGTCAACAGGGAACGCTCCTTATCCTTGGTGACCCATGGAAACTTGAGTTTCAAGGATACGCGATTACCCTCCGCGAACCCTTCTTCGATTTCAAGATGTTTGTCGCTCGGCATCTCCCCAGCGGGCATTCTGGAGATTCGGTGCGGCGTACGCCTTTGCACCTCGCGCAAACGGTTATCTGAGCCGTCGAAACCCATCGCACATGCTTTCGGCCAGATCTGGAATGCGAAATAATGCTCGGTGTTGGGATAGTCTTCCTTCCACGCTGTAGCAAGCTCTACAAAGTGGGTTTCGGAGGTTTCATATCCGAAGCGATTGGTTGGTCCGTCGCCCATCCCAGGCGTTTGGGCGCAAGATCCCACTGAGTTGGGGTTCCAGTATGTTG
>CAYXFO010000008.1:0-29324 GCA_964464255.1 uncultured Pirellula sp. | reverse complement strand
CAACGGATTTCTAATCCGTAGGTCGTAGGTTCGAATCCTACTGGGCCTGTTTGGGACGGACATAGACTCGCAGTCGCTTGTTGGGGTACATTCCCGCATTCGCGGAAAAAGTCCAGTCGCGCTGCTGGCCTTCCTGGTTGCCGATCCCGATATCGGCTCGATCACCGGCTCGCCAATGGTTGATCGCGAACAAGGTCTGACCCGCTGCGATGTTGTGGATCTGCATCGAACCATAGCCGTCTACCGGCGGCGCCGTTTCGTCTCCGAAATCGTAAACAGCATCCGATGCACCGGAGACCTTCGCGCCGTTGGTCGCTGCATAATTGTCAGGCCAAAACTCGATGTTGCCAGTCTTGATCCCCGTACCGGTCTTGATCCCTGTCGCGTTGCTGAAGACATTCATGTCCTCGACCCCCATTTGGAACCTCGCCTGCGACGCTGCCGTTGGGATGCCGATCTTCTTGGCATCGCTCGTAAACGCTCGCACTGAAACAAATATCCCGGTCTCCTCGCCGTTTGAACCGGTCACTTCTACGAGGTAACCAACGCGGTCAAACACAGGCACGTTATCGCTTCGATCGATGTCGTACTTGATGTTCGCATTGAGCTTCGCAAGGTCCATATCGTAGACCAGTACGTAGTCCTTCGATTCGGGCACGGAGTTGAAGAAGTCCGGCACGGTTCCGCCGCGACATGCGCCGACTGGCAAGCCTGTGCTACCGCTGAGATTCGGTTCGGCGAGCATGTTCCAGGCATATCTGAAGGCGACCGGCGTGGCAACACGATCAGAGGTGAGAACAACTGCGTCTCCTTGGATCGTTGCATTGGCGGCCTGAAATCCACTCGAGCCTGGGCCGATGATTTCGAAATGCGAAGGGGATTTTCCATCGCGTGTTTTGAGGGATCCGCCTGTGTTCTTGAAACGAACCTTGAGGCTTCCTCCGAGCGTTTCGATCGCTTCGACCTCGGGGCTAGTTGCGATGAGATCCTTGCGACCGTAGTCGTTCTTGAGAGCGAGAAGTGCGAGCCGATGTCCGACGTCTTGTTTATTGGGTGGATGGATGTCGTTGATGGTGGCGATATCGTTGATAACGACCATGCCAGTCTTCGGGATCGACTGCGCAGTGGCCTGGGCTTCCCAAAATCTTGCCAACATGGTCGGGTCCCGATCGCCATATCGAAAGGGAGCGATCTGCACATAGTAGAACGGAAACTCTCCTTGGCCCCACAACTCGCGCCAACCTTGAATGAGCGCTTTCATCTTGTCGAAGTAGAGCATCCCTTCGTCGTGATTCGATTCGCCTTGATACCAGATCGCGCCTCGGATCGGGAAACCGACGAGCGCATGGATCATGCCGTTGTAGAGCATCGTCGGGTCTTGATTGCTCGCGAATGGAGTTAATTCGGCCGGATAGCTTGGGCTCGGGGTGAGTATCTCCTTGGCGTTGACGCTCGCTTTAGCTTTCGCAGTCCAATCCTCAATTGCACGGATATGAGCAGAGAGACGTTCGCGATAAGAAGGTGTGCCGGGTGTTCGTCCGATCACGGAGTTGAAGATACCTTTGAGGCTTTCTACATGTTCGAATCCGACGGGAGGGGTCCACGGCTCGATGCGCGTACCTCCCCACGAGGAATTGACTAAGCCGACCGGTACGTCCAGTTCTTTTTGCAAGTGCCGAGCCATGTAGTAGCCGCATGCGGTGAAGTTCGCAGCCGTCTCCGGCGAACAAACTTGCCAACTCGATGAAAAATGATCGAGCGGTAGGTTGGACGGGACCAAGGGAATCTTGATGTGTCGAATCAGCGGATGATTGGCCGCAGCGATTTCCTCTTTTGGATTGCCACTCATGGCGACGGTCCACTCCATGTTCGATTGACCGGAGCACAACCAAACCTCTCCGATGAGTACATCTCGGATTTCGATGGTGTTGGTGCCCTTGATCGTGATCGTTGCCGGAGTCTTGCTCGCGGTCATCGGGGGCAGTTCCACTTGCCAGCGCCTTGCGGCATCGGGCTGGGCCGTGGCGCGGTGGGTGCCGATGCTGACAGTGACCGATTCGTTGGGATCAGCCCATCCCCAGATTCGGATCTTCTGCTGTTGCTGGAGAACCATATGATCGCCAAAGATGTCGGCGACTCGGACTTCGGCATGAAGCGGATGGCAAAGACCGATGGAAAGCAGACCGAGGAGAAGAACAAACCGTTGCAGACTCATGATGGTATTCGAGGTTGAAAGACACGAGGGAAGACGTCGCGAGCGACGTAAGACTATCCCTCACTTACGTTTCGGGTTGAAATTCGCCGAATCGCTATACGCCGAATCGCTATACAATGAAAAAACCCTTCGACTTCTTTGAAAAGCCAAGGGTTTTTGACTAGCGAGGTCGACGGGTCTCGAACCCGCAACCTCCGGATCGACAGTCCGGTGCTCTAACCAATTGAGCTACGACCCCTCGCAAAGGAGACTCAGAAGTATAACCACCAGAAATGGTCCTGCAAGGTCTTGAAAAGAGCCTTTTCTCCTGACCAACTCAGCCATTCGCGTGCAAAACTCTTTCCAGCCAGGGAGTTGGCGGGGCGACCTCGGTTTAGCCCTGGGTCCGGTTGTATCGAAGATTCCTATTGCAACGCAGTCTCGAGGCTTTGCGCTGCCTTGATCAATGAAAAATTCTCCCCAGCTCCCTTCCAAATTCTAGTCTTTCGTAGGTCTCACGCCAACGAAAATAAGCGATCGCCTGGATCGGATTGATTCCAATGGACTACTACGTCGGAAAACTCCTGAGTGAGCTGCGCTACAATGTGGAGGGCATGTCTGCCACGCATTGGTGCATTATCGGGCTGATGTCGGTCACGATCGGGATCATGTACCTGCGAAGCTCCAAGAACGGACGCTAGAGCCGGAGGATCCGCGATCCTGACAGGTTCCTTTTCTTACTAACGCGTCGTCGATTTGCCCGTAGCCTTCGCCGACTCCGCATCGACCGCAGATGTGCCCTCTTTGAGCTCGGCAGGATTCAGCTTGCTGGGCCAAGTAAGCAGTTCGATTGTGCTGGCTAGTTGCTGATCTTGTTCTGCGAACGTTTCCAGCGATGTCTCATCGAACACGAACGTCATCGATAGTCGGCGACCGGTATCGTTGGAAACATGATAATAGATCCAGCGAACGGGAACTCCATCAACGCTACCACTGACAACGACGCGTAGCAACCGATGCTTGGTGCTCGATAGACGCTCGGAGGCTTCAAGGATTTCATGTCCTGCCCTGCTCGTCACTTCGCGCAAGTCGGATTGGAAGCCTGCCATACTCAGCTGTCGGCCGGGTTCGAAGTCGACTAAGTTAGCGATATTGCACTGAGCGACGCGGCGGTTACCTACGATGAATCGCAACGTGGCTTCCTCGCCATTGTCTCGGTAGGTTGTCCAGCGGCGATCGGCGAGAAAACGATAAAAACCGTGGTCCGATTGGAATTGAAGCATACCCGCCGATTCCCAACTCGGAATATCCTGCAAGGCTTCTTGCAAAGTCCGACCATGGGTCATGACCTCTATCGGAGCTCGCAACACTCGGATGGTTGCGGTGATTTTGAACCCGGGTTCCGCCTCGCCTATCTCGCGAGTCTCCTCGGTTTGAAGCGCGAGCCACGATACATAACCTCCCCGACGGTCCAATGTCCCCTTCCCATCAATCACCATTTCGGTCGCAACATTGCGCACCGAACCGCTGACCTCGCCTTCGATGGTTAGCTGAGCTTTTTCCTTGTCGAGTTCGACGAGACATACCGTGATCTTCCCCTCGTGAATCGCGTCGAGGTTCAGCAGTTTCGCAGCCGCTTCGCTATCGACATTCCATTTGTCGCCGATGGATACCTGTTGGTCGGTTAATAAGGCATCGAGATGCATCGTCGTGAGCGATCCCTCGACCAAGTCTCGTTCGGCGGCAAACATCGGTTGCGAAGGTGCTACCGAAACCATTCCTGACGCCACTGAGTGCTTCACGATTTCACGGCACGACTCTCTCAACTCCGTCTTTGTCACATGGCCGTCGACGTTGACTTCGGTCTTTGCCTCATGAAAGTACTGCAAACAGGAGTCGCCTTGGGCATCCTCCAGAATATACTGCTCGTCATAATCGAGCGTTGACGTAGAGCGAACCGGTGCGGTTCTGGCAATCAACTGCTTGCCATTCTTTCGCTCAATGCTGGCCCCTTGATTCTTTAAGCGGACTTCCCCCTGCAAGTCGAGGACACTCCGAACCCGATACATTGTGTTTTTGGCTGGTTTTTTTTCCGGCTCTGCCCCGAAAGCCGATGAGACCGATCGGTTTGCTAGCAAATGACCGCACGCCAAAGAACCGACCAAAGAAGCAAACCAAGTTCGGCGGGACCACCGATGATCCCGTTCGCGTGTCGAGTTCAGTGCAGTGACTTGTTCAAAATTCATGCTAGCAATTCCCATGAATAGTCAGGATGGGCCGTTTTGGGTTGTGATCGGCAGTCGGCAAGGGTCAGGTGAGGCGAATCGCGACAATCGATAAATTCGTTACAATCTACGAGCGGTCATGGAGTTGATCAGCGGTGGAATACCATCTCGGCCCTATTCTGCTGCAAACTATCCCATACTCGGATGGATCATGATTACGGGAATTCAATCACAGATTTGGACAGAGCAGAACGGCGAAGCCGTTAGCATTTGGGATGGCCCGATGTGGAGTGGGGCGCATGCTAGTCGCCGCAATCCGCTTAAGGGACGGCAGGAGCCGAACGAAGACGCTCTAGCGATATTTCAAGTGGACGAGTCGTCGGGTGTTTTCGCGGTAGCTGATGGTTGCGGGGGAATGCGTGGAGGAGAGATCGCCGCACGTCTGGCACTGCAAGCTCTTGAGCAGTCGATCGCAAACAACACATCCTCTCGGCTGCGGCCTGCGATCCTCGACGGAATCGAACAGGCAAACGAAGCGATTCGTCAGCGCAGAATCGGAGCGGCCTGCACGCTGGCGATTGTTGAATGGCAAGATGGCATGATTCGTCCCTACCACGTTGGAGATGCCAAGATCGTGGTCATGGGCGGAATGGGTAGGGTTCGTTATCAATCGATATGCCATTCACCGGTCGGTTTCGCGGTGGAGTCGGGATGGCTTCATGCAGACGACGCTATGCACCATAAGGATCGGCATCTGGTTTCCAACGTCGTGGGATGCGAAAAGATGCGGATCGAGATCGGTCCAGCGATTCGGCTGGGTCCACGCGATACGGTATTGATCGCCAGCGACGGCCTTTTCGACAATGTCTCGATCGATGAGAGTATTGAGTTACTTCGCAAGGGATCCCTCGACCGAGCGACCTCACGTCTTCTGGATGTCGCATCTAAGAGGATGTTGGGTGAGGGAGATGCACCGTGCAAGCCTGACGACCTGAGCCTGATCGCTATCCGTCCAACTCGATCGGCTCAGTTGCCATTGGTTCCGATGCGGCCCCGATAAAACTCGAGCGCGTAGCGATTAGATGCGAACGCCATCTGATCGAGAATGTCATCGGACAATTCGGTCCAAATCCAGTCAGAGATCTCACCATCGCGCATCTGAATATCGCGGTGCTCGACTTGCACAACATAGAACATATCGAGTACCGAAAGTTCGATACCTCGATAGATGTAGCGATTGGGTGCTGAGGTCAGGTATTGCATCGACAGGATGGTCAGGCCAACTTCTTCGAGCATTTCTCGGCGCAGGCCATCTTCGGATGACTCGCCTGGATCGATGAAGCCGCCGGGCATACCGAGTTTCCCTTTGGCGGGATCGTTAGCTCGACGGACCAAGAGGACCTTTCCCGACTCGTCGGTAACGATGGCTCCCACGGCGGCGACAGGACCGAAGAAGGTGGTGTGACCGCACGCATGACAGCGAAAGGGTCGAGATGGCTCAAAGCTTGCACGCTCGACTCCGCAGACCGGGCAGTACCGATATATGGATTCGAGTTTCATGATCGACCGAGGGTTAAGGTTTCAGTCGCGGTAGCAATTCCCGCTCGACCCACTTGGTGTCAACGGAGCCATCCACGAATTCCGGTTGTTTGAGCACGGCCTTGTGAAACGCGGCGGTGGTCTTGATCCCGGAGATTCTCAATTCCGACAGAGCCCGGATCATGGTTTCGATGGCTTGATCGCGCGTGGGCTGATGAACGATCAGCTTAGCGATCATCGAATCGTAGTGGGGCGGAACCACGTAGCCTGGATGTGCATGCGAATCGACTCGCACACCGAGTCCTCCGGGGATATACATCGTTTCGATGCGACCTGGGCAGGGTTGAAAATTTCGGTCCGGGTCCTCGGCGTTGATCCGGCATTCGATGGCGGCGCCGCGAGGTTGAATATCCTTTTGCGAAAAGGGAAGTCTTTCGCCTGCCGCAACCTTGATCTGCGTCTTGATCAAATCGACGCCGGAGATCATCTCGCTGACCGGATGTTCGACTTGGATGCGTGCGTTGACTTCGATGAAGTAGAAATGGTCGTTTTGATCGACGATGAACTCGACGGTGGCTGCGTTGTAGTAATTGGCTTGTTTGACCATGCGAACTGCGGCATCGCACATCGCGGTTCGGGTTGTTTCGGGGAGTCGCGGCGATGGACTCTCCTCGATCAGCTTTTGATGTCGACGTTGTACGGAGCAATCGCGTTCGTGCAGATGGACAACGTTGCCATGTTGATCGGCGATGACTTGGACCTCGACGTGTCGAGGGCGATCGATGTAGCGTTCTAGATAAACGCCGGGGTTTCCGAACGCTGCCTTGGCTTCGGTTTGCGCCTGCGAGACTGCGGTTTGCAACGAAGCTTCATCGGCGGCAACTCGCATCCCTTTCCCTCCGCCTCCGGCGGTCGCTTTGATGAGGACCGGGTATCCGATCTTGCGGGCAGCAGCGATGGCATCGGCATTGCTTTCGATCAAGCCATCGCTTCCGGGGACCACAGGTACACCGGCAGCGATCGCCATTTCGCGAGCGGTGTTTTTGTCGCCGAGTTTCTCCATCGCTTTGGGCGACGGGCCGATGAATTCAAAATTGCATTCACGGCATACTTCGTTGAAGTGCGCGTTCTCGGCAAGAAATCCATAGCCCGGGTGAATCGCATCGGCCTTGCCGAGTTCCGCGGCAGCGATCACGCGATCGATTCTCAAGTAACTGTCGATCGACTTGGCTGTTCCGACACAGATCGCTTGGTCTGCGAGTTGCAGATACTGGGCACCGCGATCCGCCTCCGAGAAGATAGCAACGGTTTCGATGCCGAGTTCTTTGCAGGCTCGGATCACACGCAGCGCGATTTCGCCTCGGTTGGCAATCAAGACGCGACTAAACATTGAGCGCCCTAACCTCGTGTATCCACTTTGAAGAGGGGCTTGCCGAAATCGACCGCCTCCTCGCTGCGGACCAAGACCTGAACGATCTTGCCACGCATCTCTGCTGTAATGTCGTTGAAGACCTTCATCGCCTCGATAATGCAGACCACCGTATCGTTTTGCACCGAGGAACCGACATCGACAAAGTCTTTCGAGTTCGGGTTGGGTTTGGAATAAAAGGTTCCCACCATCGGAGACTTGATGATCGCAATATGCGGACCCTCGAGGCCATCGCCGGAGACTGGCGGGGACGCAGGACCAGGCGTCGGTGCTGCAGGAGCGGGAGCAGCGGCAGGAGGTGCAGAGAGCATCGGAGACGTGACAAACGTTTGACCATGACCGGCCCCGCACAATCGGATCCGCTGATTCTCTTGACGCAAATCGATCTCCCCGAGATCGTGTTCCTTCATCAATTCGATCAGTTTACGAATCCGCTCGATGTCGAAAACATCGCCCGCATTTTTATCCGACTCCGCCATGTCGCAGCCTGTTCCTCGTAAAATCGGAAGTTAGCCCTCTTTATTAGCCAAAGTTTATACACGGCCGAACCAGGTTCGCCAAGAACGGAACAGGGGGCACTGGAAACGAACCTAACAGGCAAAAAAGAACGTGGAGTCTCCCCTGAATCAGCTTGAAATCGGCAAGTGGCTCTTCGACCCTGCGGTTTCGCTGTGGGCAATTCGGATCGCAATGGCGGTGCTGGCCCTTGGCTACACCATCCAGTTTTGTAGCGGCATGCGAAATTCGGATTTGCTGGCCGTCCTCTGGTCGATCGGGGCAGCTTTTGCAACATTCCACACGGCAACGGCATTGCACGCTTTCCATGGCGGCAGCCTGGGCGAAGCGATCGAATCGACCGCCCTCCGAACCGAGGAAATGTTTGGCATGCGAGTTGGCTGGGGGGTCTACGTCAACTATCTCTTCGTCGCGGTGTGGTGGCTGGATACCCTTTACCGCTGGCGGTATCGCTCCTCGCGTTATCGTCCGATGGAAATCGCCGTCGATTGCTTTCTGATCGCGATCTCATTCTTCGGTGCGGTCGTCTTCGCGACCGGGCCCATCCGCTATCTCGGGATCGCCACAATCATGGTCTGGATCTGGGCTCATCAATGTCCGCGGGTTGGAAATTAACAAGTCGATGCGCCGAAGTTGTACTCTAAGACAGACGCCTTGTTGTTGCGTCCGGTTGAGTTGGAAGGGACCAAGGATCGATCGTCACTGCGGGTTGCGTATCGAGTTTGAAGCGGGAGCGACGGCGACTGGGCTGGCCAAGGGGACTGTACTTTGGATGCGTTGGCGTAGGGTCTGGGCAGCAGATTCCGGAAAGACTGTATTGATGAAACAGTCCGAGCTCCACTCGAACCCAGCAACCTTGCTGAGTCGAGGTATGATCTTTAGCCGCCAGTGGAACGAATCGGAGGCCTGTTGATCGAAATGGCAAGTTTGCAGGACGAAGTTATACGCGCAGCGAGGGTGTTCGGATTCAATTGCATTTAAGGTTGCCTGGGTGATGCGAGCCAAGTCGGCGAGTTCATCTTGGCTAGCGTCTTCGAATCGCGATTGATGGGTTCGGGGTATGATCGAAACAGAGTAGGGAAACCGGGAGGCGAAAGGGCAGATTGCCACGAAGTGTTCGGACTGGGTAACGATTCGGTCTTCCGCTTGCAGTTCCTGGTCCAGGACCGAGCAGATGTAGCATTGTTGGTGTGATTTATGGTAGAGGGCGAGTCTCCGTTGAACACGGAGTATCTCACTCGGAACGAAGCTGGTTGCGATCAATTGGCTGTGGGAGTGTACGATCGTCGCTCCCGCATCGGCACCGTAGTTTTTGAAGACCACTGCGTACTTCATTTCCGGTCGAGCGCTCCAGTAAGCCAACCGCTGACGATACGCTTCGAATACTAGGCGAGCATGTTCCGGGCTCAGGTCCGTGATGCTTGCGACATGCTGAGGAGATTCAATGACGACTTCATGGGCTCCGACAGCGGACTGTTTCACAAATAGAGGGGTAAACGCGGAGCTGGGAGAGTCGGCGTTCAGGGAAGGATTTTCGCGAGTGCTTTCGGTCCATGCGACGGGAGACGGTCCGAATCCCACGGCGGGAAATTTGTTGGGGACAACCCGGACCAGCCAATCGGATTTGGCGATTGCGCGGTCGCGGCGTCGTGTGGAGCGAGTGGATTCCCAATCTTTGCCAGGCAGGATCAGCGTGGCATTGGGAGTTTCATGCTCCGAGCCTTGACAGAACGGGCATCGAAGCTGGGATTCGGGTTCGATGTGTGGTGTGCGATCGTAGTCATCGGGACGCGTCGTACGATTGGGAGCGAAGATAACCCATCGATCGCTCAACCAATCATGGCGCATCTCATTCATCGTTCACAATCGCCCTTCGATCGCTGCCAATTCGCGGGCACGTTGGTAGGTAGCCAGATAGCTATCGGCGCTTTTGGACCACGACCAATCCTGAGTCATCCCCGCAAGCACGAGTTTACTCCATACTTCCGGATTTCGAGAATAGAGCTCGACCCCTTTCAACAGACAATTTTCGAGGGATTCCAGGTCGTATTTATGGAAGGCGAATCCGGTTGCTGTCCCCTGATTCAGTGTCTCTTCGGTCGCATTGCAAACCGTATCGATCAACCCTCCGATGGCATGAACGACGGGAACAGAACCGTAGCGCAGGCTATAAAGTTGGTTTAAACCACATGGCTCATATCGGCTTGGCATCAGGAACATGTCGCAACCGGCTTCGATCTTGTGGGCGAGGGGATCGGAAAACTCCAGACGAGCTGCCACACGCTCCGGATGACGTCGTGCAATTTCCTCCAAGGCATGCGCGTACCGGGGCTCGCCATTCCCCAAAATGACCCACTGCACATCGTGCTCTTCCACCCATCGCTCGAGCAACGGGATGACCAGTCCCCAACCCTTTTGTTCTGCTAATCGACCGATCAAGCCGATCAGCGGGACTTCCGCGCGAAGAGGCAGTTGCATCTGCGCCTGCAAATCGCGTTTGCATGCCTGTTTGCCGGTCTTCCAATCCGCGACGCTATAGCGCTGAGCGATGTGGGGATCGTGGATTGGATCCCAGACCGAGTAGTCGACACCGTTGACGATCCCGACCAAACGATTGGCTTTCGATCGTAGAACGCCATCCAGGCCGCAACCCTCGGCGGGTGACTGGATCTCCCGAGCGTACGATGGACTGACGGTGGTGACCATATCGGCGAACGCGATCCCTGTCTTGAGCATGTTGAGATCGCCGTAGAACTCCATCTGTTGCCAATTGAAGTAGCGCCAATCGAGCCCGGTCAGGGGCATATCCGCTCCCCAGAATCGACCCTGATACGCCAAATTGTGGATCGTCATCAGGGAGGCAGCCTGACGATACCAAGGAAAACCCTGATAACCGATCCGTTGATAGGCGGGGACCAAGCCGCTTTGCCAATCGTGGCAATGGATGATGTCGAGGGGCAACTGCAGGCGATGGATCGCTTCGACGACCCCTCTGGCGAAAAACGAGAACCTCTCGCAGTTGTCTCGAAAGTCCCCATGGGCATCGCCGTAAAGATGATCGCGATCGAAGTAATGGGGTTGGTCGATCAGATAGACATCGACCTGACTGTTGGGTATTTGCGTCTTGAGAACATGCGCCGTCATCGGCTTGCCAGCCATATTGACGACGAATGAGATATGGGTATCGGTCAAGTGGGATGCCATTCGCTTCGCACCGCGATATGCGGGGAGAAACAGCGAACATGAATGCCCACGTCGGGACAACTGAACTGGAAGCGTACCGCATACATCGGCGAGGCCACCCGTCTTGGCAAACGGGATCGCTTCGCTTGCGGCCATCGCGATATGCATGATGGAGGGCTCACGTGCAATGGTTCGAATCGCTACTGGTATCGATGCAGATCGAAGAGTTCATCGATCAGCATCGCCGAATAGAGAGTGAGTCGCCTTGTAGGAATGTCAACACCAGTAGGGCAGAAAATTTCCATTTCTAAAAGAGTTTTCCTTTGCGAAAACTTGACCTTGGTCACGGACAAAAGAGTTGGCTATAATCGCCCCCTCGCAAGTGAATCTCGTCCTTTTCAACCAGCGGGAACCAACGAACCGTGTTATCCATCCGGCCTTCCGTAACGAAACATGCGCTGAGCGTCTTTGGCCGATCGATCCATCCTGAACTGTTCAACAATCATCGAACCCGATTGATCGCTCGAACTCACTACCGAGCGCGTGTGGATATTACCAGCGATGGTCATGTGATTTCCTTTACCGGCAGCCGTGGCACCACCATGACGGAAGTCGTCGGTTCTCTTCAGCAATCTCTTCCGCAGCAGCGCAAATTATTCGAGATGAGCTTGCGCGGGAAATACGTGGAGGAAATCCAAGGCAAGCGAGGCTTGAGATACAGCTCCCAGTTCGAACTCGATCATGTAGCTCCCGACATGTTCTGGATGCTTCAGAACCAACTGCAGCATTGCCCAACTCCCGAAGGGATGGTTTATTCGTTCGATTCCAGCGGACGTATCCCGTTCGGTGCCATCAGCTACGTGCATCTCGAACAGCGGGAACGCCAACTCCTCGTCCAAGCCTTCCATACGTTCCCAGACGATCATGCGATCGTCAAATCGACATCTACCTTTTGGGTCGATGCCTGAGCAAGCCGGGCTGAGCATCGAGATCGAGCGAATCGAAGTCACCGACCTGATAACGCTCCCAAGCAAGGGCCCCCATGACCGCGTTGTCGGTACATAGTTTTGGATCGGCGATGTGCAGCTCAATGTGATGCAGGGAACATGCGTCCGACAATTGCTTGCGAAGTTTCCGATTGGCAGCGACCCCGCCCCCAACGCACAATCGCGGCAACTCGGTCCGTTTGACTGCAAGCAGCGACTTGCCAACGATGCAATCGATCACCGCTTGTTCAAACGAAGCGGCGATGTTGGCCTTCTCAGTCTCCGATAAGTGGTGCGAGTTCCAATCCTGTTTGCCTACGCCCGCAATTCGATAACGCACGGCGGTTTTCAAACCGGAGAAGCTCAAATCCAGACGAATGGTGTCGTCCAACATGGGGCGAGGAAAAGGAATCGAGGTCGGATCCCCGTGCTGCGCTAACCTCGATAGATGCGGACCGCCTGGGAATGGCAACCCCAGCATCACCCCGACTTTGTCGAACGCTTCGCCCGCTGCATCATCGATCGTTCCGCCCAGATAGACCCAATCGATCGCGGAGTTGCATTGGTACAAATTCGTATGACCGCCGCTGACCACCAGACCAACACACGGAAAGATCGATTCCGGTTTTCCGATGCCGCATGCGTAGATATGCGCCTGCACGTGATTGATACCGATCAATGGCTTGGACCATGCGAGTGCCAAAGCCTTGGCTGCCGACAAACCAACCAGTAATGATCCCGGCAAACCGGGATGCGTGGCTACAGCAATCGCAGAGATTTGATCGGGACCGATCCCTGCTTGACGCATCGATGTATCGATCACAGGCAAGATGCGCTCGAGATGCGCGCGTGCGGCGATCTCGGGTACCACTCCTGCGAATTGCTCGTGCAACGATTCCTGAGTCGCAATGCATTCCCCCAAGACCCGGCCATCGCGAGTCAAAATCGCTGATGCCGTCTCATCGCACGTCGACTCGATGGCTAGCAAGCAGGAGTCGTTCGAGATCTGGACTTTGTCAGGATGAGTCATGGCGTCGGATGCGGTAGATCGATCTGTGAACCAACTCGGGAATGGATCAGGTGGCGAACGCGAGGCCACTCCCCCGGAACCTTTTCGAGCGCTAGCGGGTAGACGATCGGAAGGGCGTACATGGTTCTCTTGAGAGAGGTATCATCGGCCAGCAAAAAAGCTTCGAGCCATTCCTCGAGGGCGTCGAAATCGAAGAGCAGAATCTCTGCCAATCGGATCGCATCCTGTACGATGAATTCGCGTCCGAGCGGAAGCAAATAATGAAGTAGGTTGGAGGACCGATCCAAGCGGGTTCGGCGAATGACGTCGACGCTCCGCAACTGGCCCGCGCGCCCCATGTGCGCGAATTGATCGGCGATGAGTGTCAACGTTCGCGGCGAGCGACATCGAATCAATGCGATCGAGGCTTGGTCAGCGATGGCGACCAGATCGGACTGCGACAACTCCAAGAGTTCGGACTCAAAACCTTCGAGAGGATGTCGGGAAGCCACCTCGAGCATGGCCCGGGCCAACGGGGACGGATCACTCTGCTCGGACCACTCCTCAAAGCCTCGAACCAACCAAGGCCTTGCCTCCCCACGCTGCAAAAGCATCTCGAGCGCGATGGCGATATCGGTCGGTTGCCCATCCTCAAAATCGATGCTCAACGAAGAACTCGATCGATGCGATGCTGCGATGCGTTCCTTCATCGATTCGATGGGGACTCGAAAGAAGACCTTCGACGATTGCTTCAATCGCTCCAGCGACTCCATGTGGGCTTCCAAAACGGATGAATCGCAGACCGAAAGAGCTTCGATCAATTTCCCCGCACATCGGCAGACGCGATCGACGAGTTTTCGCCCCTGAGACATGGTCTCCGCTCGGGTAAGACATTCGGAAACCATCTCCGATGGGATCGGCAAGTGAGAGATCAGCGGGAACTCCGGATACGCCTCCTCCGCTCCCCATCGATCCCAGGCGGAAAAGATCGCCGGCAGAATCTTGGGATCGGAAACATAGGAACTGGTCAGCAACTCCAGCGATGCCGACCGCACTAGACGGTCCGGATGGACCAACCATCCGACCAACTGCTCATCAGTAACTGCCATTTCGATTACACTAGGGAACTCGAAGGAAACTTCGTTCGCGCACGATCAAACCATATTGTGAAAAGAATGACCAACACCATGCTGATGAACAACTCCAAATCGCATTATCCCAAATTGCATTATCCCCGTGCCGCCTTGGCGTGGGCCATCCTCATGTCATGGAGCCTACCCTGGGCTCGCGGGGAAGATCCAGCAAAACCATTATCGATACGTCCCCAACCCCACGACGCCGAATGGGCCGTCTCTTGGTGGATGCCTCGACACGAACAGAAGCTGAAGGAAAAAAAGGAACTCAAGGATTGCCAGGTGGTTTGGATCGGCGACTCGATCACTCACGGTTGGGAAGGAGAAGGAAAAGGAATTTGGGATACCCGATTCGCCAAGTACCAACCGCTCAATCTCGGTTTCAGCGGAGATCGGACCGAACATGTTCTCTGGCGACTGCAGAACGGAGCCGTCGAAGGGCTGCATCCCAAATTGGTGATCCTCATGATCGGAACCAACAACGCGGGACACCGCAAAGAAGCCTCGGCCGATACCGCCCTGGGAATCGAGACGATTGTCAAGGATCTCAAAACCCGGCTCCCAGAGAGCCGCATCTTGTTACTGGCCATCTTCCCGCGTGGTGATGGCCCATCCGACGAACTGCGTCAATTGTGCAACGGAACCAACGAAAGGGTTGCCAAGTTGGCAGACGATAAACAAGTGTTCTTTCTGGATATCAACGCTCGGTTTTTGGACAAGGAAGGGTTCCTGCCCGCCGACGTGATGCCCGATAAACTCCATCCCAACCGCAAAGGTTACGAAATCTGGGCCGATGCGGTCGAAAACAAGGTGCAGGAACTGGTCTCGCGGTAAAACGCGCAAGCCGTATGGCCTAAAAAAGCGATTGTTTCCGGATTGTTAGACTGTTGCCTGGCCGCTTGGTACGCCCTATGCTTCTGGATAAGAGAAGTGGTCGGCTCGAATGCCGATCTGACCGTTTGTCACGTTGAGTGGGAGACTCCTAAGTTGATCTGGTATTTGATCCTCGTTGGCCCTGCGATCCTATTAGCGTTCTACGCACAGTGGCGAGTCAGTTCTGCCTACAGCCAGATGAGCCAGATTCCGGCTCGGATGACAGGTGCGCAGGCGGCTCGTCGGATCTTGGATTCCGCAGGTTTGCATGAAGTCCCGATCGAGTCGGTATCGGGGCATTTGTCGGACCATTACGACCCATCGTCCAAGGTCGTCCGCTTGAGCTACGACGTATACAACGGCAACTCGATGTCCGCTGTCGGCATCGCAGCACACGAAGTCGGCCACGCGATCCAAGACGCGAGAAATTACTCGCCCCTTGTTATCCGGAACTTGGCTGTACCGGCCGCAGGATTCGGCGGCTCGTTGGCGTCGGTCTTGTTCACCGTCGCCTTCGTGATGTTGTTCTCCGGCATGCTCGTATTGGGCAAGTGGGTGCTGTTGATCGCTATCGTCGGTTTCAGCCTGGTCGTTTTCTTCCAGCTGATCAATTTGCCGGTAGAGTTTGACGCCAGCTCGCGTGCCAAGGATGAGTTGATCTCTCACGGGATCATCTCATCGGGAGAGTTGCCCTACGTGAGTCGCGTGCTGAACGCAGCCGCTCTGACGTACGTTGCAGGTACGCTCAGCTCGGTCATGACCCTAGCCTACTATATGCTCCAGTATGCAGGCCTATCGCAGAGCGATAGCTAGCGGTTGGGATGATCCCTCTCAAAATAGTTCGTGAAGAATTACTTAGCGGGGGCTGACGTGTAGCGTTCGCTCTTGGGGTTACCACCGGATTGCAGATAGACCAGCAGGTCGATGACTTCGTCGGCCGTCAGCGTATCGAGCAATCCGCCTGGCATCATCGATACTTTGCTAGGCTTGGTATCGACGATATCGTTTCGGTCGAGGTTCACGAAATTGCCTGGATCGAGCATGTTGGTGGAGACCATCAACATATTGGCATTGAGGTTGGCAACGCGACCGATGATGGTTTGCTCTTCGGTCTGGAAGACTGTGGCTTCGTACTGATCGCTGATTTCTTTGCTCGGTTCGATGATGGCTGTCAGCATATCTTTGGGACTGAATCGTTGGCTGGACGCAGTAAGGTCTGGGCCTTGGATTCCACCTTGACCGCCGAAGCGATGGCACTTGTAGCATTGGGCTACCGCGAACATTTGCTTGCCTCGTTCGAAGTCGAATCCCGATTTCTTCTCGTTGTATTTGGCGAGTAATTCGTCGACCGTCCATTCCTTCACGGTGGCTCGAGGCTTGAGTTCGGCCATGGGATCCGCAGGAGATGGAGGAGGCCCGACGAGATCACCGAGGGATCGTTTTTCTTCGTCCGATAGCCAACCGATGGCGACTTTACGGATGTTTTCGATGAATCCTCCGAAGGATGCGCCTCCTCGCGCCGATGCGACCTGATAGAACCACTCGAAGTAGGCCTTTCGAGTTTCCGGAGTCCATCCTTCCTGAGCATCGCGCAGGCAGAAAGCGTAGTGGATCTGCTGTTCGGCAGATCCAGCGGAGTGCATTTCTTTAACACATCGCTCGATGATCTTCGGAGCTTGCAGATAGATCAGAACGCGAGCCAATTCGCGATCGACGAGCGCGTCTCCATCGGAGGTTGGGAAATGGGAATCCAATTGAGCGATGATCTTGGATCGGGTGGCTTCGTTTCCGTCTCCGAGGCGGAGGAAGCTGAGTTGATAGGCTCGCAGCATTTCGAGCTTTTCAGTGCTGGTGAGTTCATTCCATTTCAATCGCAGCAGGGCATTTTGAATGTCGGCTTGATCCGCAGGCGTGCCGCGGCGGCTCAGTGCGACCGCCAGTGTGATGGTGGCTTGTGGCGGGAGAGACTGCGCTATGGGATCTCGCCAGAGGGTGGTGTTGGCTTGATGCTCCAAGGCGAGGCGGGCCGCAGTCCGAATCGCGCGATCGCTGCTGCCAATGTGCCGGAGCGTTAGTTCGACATCGAACTTGGCTCCGGGTAGATGCATGGCTTCGAGCGAACGTCGAACATTTCTTGCGGTAGCAGCAGTCGGGTTGTCCGGAACCTTAGCCGGTTGCGTGGACTCGCTTCCTGCGTACCGAATGCGATAGAGTGCCGATTGCACTTTGCGACCACCGATGGTCATGTACATGCAACCCTCACTGGGATGGATCACCATGTCGGTGATCGGCATGGGTGAAGCGCTCACGAAGGGCTCGAAAGTCGACCGGTAACTCGCTCCGTCCGCTTCGAGATTCACTGCGTAGACGACGCCGTAACTCCAGTCGCCGATGAACAGCGCGTTTTGATACTTGGCAGGGAACTTGGCACCGGTGCCGAAAACGATCCCGGTCGGCGAACCGTAGCCGATGCTCGCCACGGCGCCATAGCTGTCAGCGAAATACTCCGGCCACTTGCCAGTCCCGTTTCGCCAACCGAACTCGGCACCGCTGATGACATGATTGACTCGCGTTGGTCGATACCATGGGGTACCGATATCCCATTCCATGTCCGCATCGTAGGTGAACAGATCACCGAGTGGATTGAATGCGATGTCGTATTCATTTCGGAATCCGGTTGCGACCAACTCCACATCGGTACCATCGGGTTTCAGGCTCAGAATGAAGCCTCCTGGTGCCAAGCGAGTTGCCATGAAACCGCGTGCATCAGGCATCCGACCGAGCATATGATCTTCGCTCCAAATGCGAGGCACACGCGACTTGTCGATCTTCGAAGGGAGATTGGTCTGATTCCCGGCACACATGTACAGCCGACCATCCGGACCTTCGATGATCGCGTGCGGACCATGCTCTCCTCCACCTTCGAGAGGAATGATTCGCTCGATCGTTTCCCACTTGTCGTCACCATCTTTATCTTGCAAGCGATAGAGCCCTGGCCCAGAGGGAGTCGCAGAAGCATCGTCTTTCTTGTCACCATTTTTTTCAATAACGCCGGTGCCATTGACGTCGATGTAAAGACCATCTTTGGTGTGGAGCAAGCCTTGCGCCATCCCGATCTTGATTCCCAACTCCTCAACGCTTGTGGCCGATGCGGGTTGACCGGGAGCTGCGGGAGCAACTCGATAGATCTTTCCATATTGATCGGAAACGATCAGTCGCCCCTTGAGATCGACGCACATCGCGACCCATGACCCTTGCTCTTTGGCGGGGACTTCGTAGATCAGTTCCACCTCGAAACCATCGGGAGCCCGGAAGGATTTCGGAGAGGTGGCGCCAAGGCCTTGAGCGTTTGCATAAATGGGCAGAGCGCAAGCAACCCAAGCAGCGAAAATCATCCTTCGCATGATATAGATCCCGAGTGGAGAAAAAAACGAATATGCCATGAAGGTATCTTTTCCAGTTATGCACCAGATGCAAGATACCAAACCGAATCTAAGCGAAAAGCTCTGTCACGGCTTGTCCTTTGACAAGCTCGCGAGGCTGATTCAGGTGGTTGTAGACGATGGTTTCGGGGTCGATGCCGAACGCGTGGTAAATCGTCGCAAGGAGCTGAGATGGATGGACAGGGTTGTCAACCGGAGCGCTGGCGGTCTTGTCGCTGCTGCCATGCACGTACCCTCGTTTGATACCGGCGCCAGCAATCACGGAGGTATAGCAATACGGCCAGTGGTCGCGACCATCGTCGCTATTGCCGTTGCCGCTGGTGCTGACACCCCGTTCTGGTGAACGACCGAACTCGCCGACCGCGACGACGAGCGTATCTTCGAGCAGACCGCGTTGATCGAGATCTTCGATCAGTGTGGCCAAACCTGCATCGAGCATTGGGCCCGATTGGTTCTTCATCCGCTTGGACAAGTCGACGTGATGGTCCCACGAATGGTTGTCGCTGTTGGCGATCTTTGGCCATACCACTTCGACGACGCGCGTGCCAGCTTCGATGAGTCGACGGGCGAGCAAACAACTTTGACCGAAGGTGTTGCGCCCATAGGCATCGCGCAGTACTTCGGATTCCTGACTGAGATCGAATGCTTCACGAGCCTTGCCGGAAACAACCAACGAGAGGGCTTGCGAAAAGTATTCGTCGAGTTGCTGGTTTTCAACCGCTGCATTGATTGTCGGCATTTGCTTATTGATCAAATCACGCAGGGCAGCGCGGCGTTGGAGGCGGACCGAGAAGACTTCAGGACGAAGCTGTAGATCGCTGACGTTGATGCGATCCATCTTGTTCATGTCCAGATCGTCTCCATCGGGATAGAGGGTGTAGGGATCGTATTCCTTGCCGAGGAATCCGGCCGAACCACCCTTGCCAACAACATTGGATTCCTGAAGAGGCCGAGGGAGCATCACGAACGGCAACATCGGTTCATCGACAGGACGAAGACGGATGATGTTGGAACCGAAGTTGGGAAAATCTTTCGGGCTTGGAGGTTCGAGTTGTCCCGATGGACTGACCTTGTCAGTCGTATAGCCAGTCATCATCTGATAGATGGCTGCGGTGTGGTTGAACAATCCGTTGGGTGTGTAGCTCATCGATCGGATCATGGTGAAGCGATCGTTGACCAAGCTCAGCTTGGGCAAGTTTTCGGTGAACTGCACTCCAGGCAGCTTCGTTGCGATCGGTTTGAATACGCTTTTGACTTTATCGGGGACATTTTCTTTGGGGTCCCAGAGATCCAAGTGGCTTGGTCCCCCCTGCAGATAGACCAAGATCATTCGTTTGGCTCGGTTCCAGCCGGGGGAACCCGAACCATCGTTGGCCTGTGCCTGCTGCAGACGCAATAGGTTTGTGAGGCTGAGGCCGAACAGACCCGATGCTCCTACGCGGAGCACATCACGGCGTGTGACGCCGAGACCAGAATCGCACAAATCCCTTCCTGCCGATCCGATGATTCGCCACATGATCGTAAGTCCTTTGATGAAAAAACTGCTGAAATGAATTAGTGATTGAACAAAAAGGCGGGGCTATTGATCAGCGCCCATGCCAAATCTTGAGCCGCCGTGAGTCGAGCGTTGCTGAGTTGCGATTCGCTTTCCTTAGCATCGGCACGCATGCGGAGCAAACGGGAGTCGTCTGGCAAAGGTTGTGAAAGTCGCTCGATTCGTTTTCTGAGGATCACGACCTGTTCGTCTTCGGGAAGGGGTTGGTTTTCCCGCTGAACAACCGCTCGCAGTCCCATCAATTCGCTCGAAGAAGCTCGGAAATAGTCGAGTCCTTCTTTGGCGATTTGAGGATTCCATTTTTCGCGCGGAACCGCTCCGATCGCCGCGAGAGACTCGGGCAGCCCCAACATCAATTCCCCTTCGTGTTTGCCGACACTCAAACGGAATCGTCCGAGTCGATGGTTTTCCGCGTCGTGGAATTGATGGATGCGCCATTGCAGTACTTCCCCTGGTTGCAGATTCAGGGGCTCGGCGAGTGCGAATACGGCCCAGTGTTCGGCCGCAGTTGCGCCAAAAATTGCCCAACCTCCCTGATCGTTGAGTTTGTCATCGATGACAGCTGCAGCCGAGAAGCCTGGTTGATCGAAATCGGTGAGCCCTTTGGCTAGCTTGATCTTGCGAAGCGACTCAGGTCGTTGCGGATCGCCAGCAAAGAGTTCCAACTCGGTCACTACGAAGTTTCCGTTGTTGGCGGAAAGCCCAGGTCCTTGGTTAGGTAGATCGGGTGCGGTGAGAGCTTCCAGGCGAACGCTGGTGATGGTGGCATTCGGGGCAGCGGTTTCGATGGTATAGACCCCTTTACCGGCGGCTCCATGTGCGCGAATCGATCGGTCACTTAGCGGGACCAACTGTGCGCCGGTAGTCGATTCCGTTTTGCGTGCCGCGAGGGTTTGCCATGTGGATCCATTGCGGCGCGCGTCGATGAATTCCTGCAGCTTGGGTTCAAGACCTGTTTCGAAGGCAGCCACTGCGGCATTGGCAGCTGCCAGTCGTTCTTGCCTCGCTTTTTCCGCCGCCTCACGGTCAGCTGCGATCGCTTGTTGACGTTCCTCGAGTCCCTTCTGAGCAGCAGCCCGATCGTTTTCTAGAGTTTGCAATCGCTTGGGACGTTCTTCGACCCACCATGTTTCGCGCTGAGCCAATTGCTGAGTGAGCGCCTCATGGTCGCGTTGGATTTGAGTCAACGTCGAAAGGGCTGCGGTGATTTCCTCGGCCGTCGGTCTGCGATTGAGGACTCGCACGAAGAGTTCATCGACCAGCGCTGCGTCATCGGGCGTGCTCTCGACAATCTTACGGATCGCGTTTTCGGGATCCGCGATCGCACCTCCGAGGGTTGGGCCGCTGACGAGGGCCATGATGGATCCGAGCCGCAGATCATTCGACCTCTCACATTCGCAGGCACTCTCGCGCGGCGGACGACCGAGGTTGTTCAAGAAACCATCTGGGAGCCCAGCATCGGCATCGGCCAGCGCGGCCGCTCGAGTCCCTGGGGGAAGACCTGGCAGCTTCGATGTCGCGCCGGTGACTTGGTGAATCGCATCGAACAGAACTTCTGCAGGCAATCGTCTTGGCAGAGCGCGCGAGTAGTTTCTATCATCGTCGGCATTCCACTGATTGGACTCGATCGACAGTTGATACACATCCGAAGTGCAGATGGTGCGAATCAAATGCCGGACATCGAATGCGTGATCTTTGAAATCTCCTTCCAGGAACTCCAGAAGCTCGGGGATGCTCGGCGGATTGCCAGCGCGAATATCGTCGATCGGTTCGATCAGCCCTTTGCCTAGGAGATAGCCCCACATTCGATTGACGAAGCTCTTGGCAAAGTATGGATTGCTCGGAGCGGTGACCCAGGACGCGAATTGAACGCGGCGCGATGCTCCATCGGGAGCGGTGTATTGGCAATCGAAGGGCAACTTCGGCGCAACGACTTGTTGCGTCCGTTGGTGCTTGATGTCCCCCGATCCGGTATCGAAGACTTCCTCCCACAGGGGCTTGGCTCCTTCGACGGCGGTACCGCCGATCGTCGCGTTGCCCGAGGCTTCGTCTTTCTTGAAACCGATTTGAGAAAAGTAGGCGGCGGTCTCGTAATATTGATCCTGGGTCCATCGTTCGAAAGGATGGTCATGGCATTTGTTGCAGTTGAATCGAACGGCGAGGAACAGGTGTGTTGAATTCTCGACCGTTTCCTCCGGAGTGCGAAGGATCTTGTAATACGATGCTGCGGGATGTTCGCGGTTGGAGCCGGTGGCTGTCAGGATCTCGTAGACAAAGCGATCGTAGGGTTTCTTTTCGGCGATGCTCGCGCGTATCCAATCTTTGAATTTCGCAGCACCTTCTTTGCCGAGGAACTTGGAGTTGACCTGCAACAGGTCCGACCACTTGTTGGTCCAATGATCGGTGAATGCATCGCTGGCCAACAGGGTATCGATTTCTCGTTCGCGTTTTGTTTTGGAATCGGTCGTGTCGGCCAGGAATTCGCGCACTCGCTGGGCCGTGGGAGGCAGCCCTGTCAAATCGAGATGGATGCGGCGGAGGAACTCCGAGTCGCTGCACAACGAAGAGGGCTGGATCTTCATCCGTTCCCACTTGGAAGCAACGAAGCGATCGACGGGATGAACGGCGGCGGTTGCATTGGCCTGAAATCCAGATCGATCTCCCATGACCGTCAGCGTCGTCGCCGCGTAGGCACCTTCAAAGCGGGCGAGGACCGGCACTTCACCGCGGCGAAGCGCTTGGACGCGAGCTCCTTCGAGAACCGCTCCGACCTCATTGTTCCCCGACTCGAGAAACGCTTCGCGCGTCACATCGCGGGTAGCACCATCGGCATAGGTTGCCACAACGCGAAGCTGCTGGATACCACCTGGCAGTGGGATGACAGGGTTGTTGGGAGATACTTCGATCTTCGTGACTCGTGGCGTTTCGAGACGAAGCTTCGCGCCGCTAGAGATCCATTGATAGAGAACCAATGCGTGGTTGTCTCCGGGCTCGAGCAACTTGCCTCCTGTATGCGGAACCTGCCCGAGCGGTTTGGTGAGCATCAACGAATCCGATGGAGAGGAAGCATTGACGCGGCGGCCTGCCAAATCATCCGCGAGCGATCGCACGTCATAGATCGGATCGTAGCCGCGCAGCGATAGTTTGAAGCCGTTCTTGCCCGCCTGCGCCCCATGGCATGTCCCAGCATTGCATCCGAGGCGCGACAGAGCCGGGTTCACGTCTCGAATGAAATCCACTGCGTAATCGCCGTTCATGTTCGATTGCACGGAGATCTCTTTTTGGTGCGAGCCTACCTGAACAACGATGCGCGATTCGCCTGGAGCGACCGCTTGGATCCAACCTCGGTCCGAAACCCAAGCCTTCTGCTGGTCGGCAACGAAACTCGATTGCGAAGTCACATCGACTTGATCGCCATTGTCCATCTGGGCCATGACGACAACCTGTGCCGAGTCATTCCAGTTGGCCAAAGATACCGCTTCGGGGTAGACAGCAATGGCGGCGATGCGTTCGATCGGAACCAACTTGTGTTCCAGTTCTTCGTTGCCGGGTGCTTTGCGAGGGGCAGACCTTTCGTCGCGATGAGCCTGCGCGATCTTCGACAAGCGATCGACCCTAGACGCGATCAATGCTTGATGGTTCACTTGCGATGCTTCCCGTTGGGGCGTTGCATCGAAATCCGTGATCGCTGCCTTGTCCGCGATCCCCCAAACTCGAATCCTGCCATCGGTGCCGCCTGCAGCGATGCGACCGTTGGAATCCAGGGCAAGGGAGTAGACCGCGGCGTCCTTGATGTCCCAGGACCCCAGCAACTGCGGTTGGGCAGTGACGTAGGTTTCGAGCTTCTTGCGTTCTTCCGGGGTGATGGAAAAGACCAGCTTGCCTTGGATCGCGCGAATTTCGTCGGGCACCTGGCCATCGACATCATAAGCCCAAACCTTGACCACGCTTTGATTGTCCAAGGTAGAGGCTGCGGCGAGGTATTTTCCGTCGGGACTGACCGCCACATCGAAGATCCGTCCAGGCATCGGATCGAGTTTACGAATGAGATTCGCATCGTCGCCGATGACGCGAGCCGTTTGGCGGAACACGCGATAGATCTTGGGAACGCCATCGGCTCCGCCGACGAAGATTTCATTGCGTTGCGGATGGCGAGCGATGGCCTGGATACCACCTCGCAAAGCACCCGGAGTGATCGAGGTCACGTTGTCGATGAATCGTTCGGTCTCAACCTCCGTCAACTTGACGGTCATGTCGCGGCTGACCGAGAGCAAGTGCTTGCTGTCCGGAGTGAAGGTGGTAGCTCGCGGCCAATCGTCGTGAGCTCGCTGATAGAGACGCTGCTTTCCTTCGAGATCGATCGCGCGGATCGAATTGTCGGTCATGCCGAATGCGATCAGCGATGAATCGTGCGACCAGGAGAGACCGAAGATCGTATCACCGCCGAGTCCGACGCTCCGTTCGAGAGCGTTGGTTTGTGTGTTCCAAAGCTGGAGTTCGCCTGAGACGCCAGGTTCCCCCGCTGCCACTGCCAACCACTTGCCATCCGGAGAAAAACGAACCGACTCGAGCCGAGGACTCATCCCGATGAAACGATTCGAACGACTCCAATCCTGAGTGTTGAATACCAGAGCTTCATGGAAGCCCGTCACCGCGAGCTTCGATCCATCCGGAGAAAAGTTTAGCCCCACAATGTTGAGCGGACCGGAGTACTGAGGTGGCTGCTCGTTGCTGTAGCGAGGTCCGGTGTCAACCACATCCATCACGGCACCAGCAGCGATCCACCGCCGTATGGTATCGATCTCATCAGGCTTGAGAGGGGGAAGATTCTTGGGCATCTCCGCCTTGCCATCTACAAGCGAGATCTCCTTGATCAAGTAACTCGCATCCGGATTGCCCGGCACGATAGCCGCTTCGCCCGACTCCCCACCCTGCATCATCCTCGTCGGGTCAGTCATCCAATAGTTACCCTGCTTCTTTGCCTCTTGATGGCAGGCGAAGCAGTTGGCTCGCAGGATGGGCATCACATCGCGAGACCATGAAGGACTCGGAGGATCGGCGGCGATCGCGGGCAATGCCAAAGCAGTAACCAAAGCGACGGCCAAGCCATTTACGAATCGAACTCGCATCCAACGGCGCATAAAAACAACCTGTTCGAGAGACAACAACCTGTTCGAGAGATACGGGCTCGGGTGCGCAGTACGGAAGTTCCGACGACGGATTGTTCCCAAGTCGTAGGTGGGGGGTAGGAAGGATCGTTAAATCCCAATGCCCAATATAGCTGAACCCATCTCTGGGGTCAACTTTTCGCCCTTCTTAGCCACGTGTGCCAACTGATGCACCACTGGATCGCTCGCATTTAGGAATTGGCATCCGAACCAGAGGTATGCGGAAACTCCCAAGTCGATTTATGGAAAGAACTTACGTTACGGCTCACCGAATTGCGTTGCTCAAAACATCGAAGGCCGAGCAAGTAGGCCACGCCGATTCCAATGATTGCAAGGAAGATGGGGAAGAGTTGCAACCCGATTTGATTTGCTAACGCTTGGGAGATGTGCGGTCCTACGGAGACTGTTCCCAAGAACAATACGAGGGTTCGAGGCGAGATGCGCTGCTCACTCCCTATTCGCAGCAGAAGCAGGGCTGGGATCCCGAGCAACAGAAGATCGTAGACGGGAAGGTACGGATTGCAGACCGCGTTCCAGATCACCAAGCAGCTCATGCTCAATGCATGAATAACACCGTTGTTTCCGTTGCTCCCAACCACGCGATCGGCTTCCATGCGATGTGCGGTATTGTCCGTTGAGATACGGCGATCGCACCAGGCCCACAGGATGCAACCCAACAAACCGACCGCGAGCAGAATCTTCCGCTCGTATCCCGGCCACAACATGGCCAGCCAAGGGGCAAGACCATGCACCTTGTTGGCAGGTGTTTCCAGACCCCACGATTCGGTAGCCAACTGCCGAGCAAGCGTAACATAGTTCTCAACGCATGCCGGTCCTACGGTAAATAATTGAAAGGAGAGCAGTGCGATTGCGGTACACGCAAGACCCAGAATCATTCGAGGATATCGAAGAACCAAGGCGATACCGAAAAACAACAATAGATTCGGCTTGTAGCATGCCAGGCCAAGAATAGCGCCTGACCAGAAGTAGTTCCTTTGCTGAACCAACAGAATCACCGCTACCGCAATCGCTAGCCCGACAAAGGATTGTTGCCCCCCAAAGATCGTTTCCAGCGCGATAGGCCAACCCATCAACCACCAACCGAAGCAACCCGACGATTCCTTGAACCAATGGGACTCCATGCGATTCATCATCTTCACGATCAAGCACGCAAGGCCGATCGATAAGATCGTGAAGACCGCAAATGCAATCGGGAATGGTAGATCACTTAACGGTGCCATCAAGACCGCAACCAAGGGTGGGTAGCGGTAAGGAAGCCTGCAAGTTCCCGGCTCGAGTCCGGGGATCACTCGATGGAATTCCGCTTGCTGGCGACTCTCGTCGTAGAGAGCAAGCGGATCTTCCTGAACCATCCTGCCTGCGGTGTAAAACATCAGAAAGTCGCCACCGAGCGGAGTCCCAGATCGATCGACATTAGGAACTGCCGAGGACCAAGTCCAGAACACCCATCCGATCGTCAGGCACACAACTAGCGCAGTCGCCCACACGCGAAGCCGGGGCTGGAAGGCCGATAGAAGCTCGTTCGTTCGCGGCGGAATGTGGGAAGACATGAAGAGCGGATTTCGCAGTGGGCCGGAACAATCGCGCCAAACCCTACGGTCCGAACGGCACGAAGGAGCGCTGGTATCGGTTCGCGGTAAACCGACTCGGCCAAAGAGTACGCTACGGTTCCTGAGCAGGTGTTGCCCAGGGGGTTACTTCGCTGTGGCGATGGAACGGTAGGTCGCTACGAAACTCACGAGCCACACAAGAGGAACCTGGCATTCGCATTCGAATCAGGAAGCGTTGGCAGTGATGGTCAACGCGATCCTTAAGTTGTGTATTCCGAGTTGAAGCGAACGTATTCGGTGTTCAGGTCGGTGGTCCAATGGGTAGCTCGGCCGGGCCCGAGACCGACGTCGAGTTCGATCACGGTAAGCTTGCTCCCTCGAATCGAGTGGCTGACCCCTTTGGGATCGAAGGGTAGCGGTTCTCCTTTGTCGAAGAGAGGGATTTTATTCAGGAGCAGCGCGGTGCGATGAGGTTGGATGGGCACACCCGCGTATCCGGCAGCGGAAACGATACGTCCCCAGTTGGGATCGCCACCCGTGATTGCCGTTTTAACCAAGTTGCTCAAGGCGATCGACCGAGCGATCGCATCCGCATCGGCGTCGGTATTCGCGCCGCGAATATGGATTTCGATCAGGTGTGTCGCACCTTCTCCGTCGTCGGGAATTTTCTTGGCCAGTTCAATACACAATTCATTGAGATCACCAGCAAAGGAACAGAGGTCGCTTCCGTGGAGGGCCGGGTTGCTTGCCGTTGGGCGAGCGGCCAACAGCACCAGGGAATCGTTGGTGCTCATGTGCCCCTCGACGCTGATGCAATTGAATGATTTATTGGCGGCACCTTGCAGTGTTCGCTGGGCATCGACCGGATCGAGTGGCGCGTCGGTCACAACGATAGCGAGCATGGTCGCCATCTTGGGTCCGATCATACCTGCACCCTTGCACATGCCGAGGAGGTTGAAGTTTCCAGCGGAGTTCGTGGCGCTACGGCTTGCGATTTTGCGACCGTTGTCGGTGGTCATGATTCCATCGACAGCATTGAGAAAGAAGTCCTCCGAGGAACCGAGAGCTTGCGATGCGGACGCGATCCCGTGACGAACTTTATCCATCGGCAGGAATCGCCCGATCACCCCGGTACTCATAACCAAAAACTGTTCCGCAGACGCACCGCAGGCGCTTGCAGCCAACCGTGTCATCTCGACAGCATCGTCATGTCCTCGGCTTCCCGTGCATGCATTCGCATTTCCACTGTTGACGACGATCCCCCGCATCGAATCGCTCGGCGTGCGTCCGCGGGAGAGCACAACCGGTGCGGCGACGATTTGGTTGGTGGTATAGACGCCCGCTGCGACACACGGTTCCTCGGAAACGATGAGGCTGACGTCCTTTGCGCCCGCTCGGCTTTTGATTCCTGCCGACACGCCTGCGAAACGGAATCCCTTGGGAATCTCGATCATATCGATGTTCCTTTATTAACAAATAGATGCACCGAAGTTAGGCATCGCGCGATTTGCACGGATTAGATTGGGTGGACTTAGGTTGGGTTGACTAGATCGGCGATATAGAAACTGCCGTAGGTGTGAACGCGATCCAATTGGTGAAGTCGCTGAGCGAGATCGGTGTTCATGGAGAGCAATTCCGGAAGGAGTTTCTTCTGGCCATTGCTTCGGACGGTCACGTTGTTAAGGAAATCGGTTCGAAGTCCGCCGGAGCGCCAGAGGATTCTGGTCTTGGGTGCCGCCCGGTTCAGTATCGCTTGCCATTCGGATTCTAACAGTGGGAAATAGTGATCGCTGAGCCAATCCATGTGATCCAAAAGGACGAAGCGAGAGATTTGGCCGTTGTGCCGGCGGAGGAATCCTTCGACCGAATCGGTTTGGATCGTCAATCGATCCAGAGCGCTATCGCGCAGTTTTTCGTGGTTGTGGGGCTTCAGATATTCGGGGCAACAGGTGGGAGTGTACGAACCTGTGATGTAGACACGCCAAAAGTAGTTGTCTTGGATTGGGATATTCGCCAGAACCGTATCCATCGAATCCTCGACAAATTTGACGATGCCGCCAGGGTATTGTTCATCGATCTGTCGCCTCTGGGCACGCGGAACTCCGAGCATGCTGAGTGTGGCGTCTCGATTCATGGCGAATCGAACGGCTCGGGACCAGATCTTCTCTTTGATTTTCGGATAAATGGCTTGCTGTTGGGCGAGGTTCGGAGCGTCGAGCAATTCGAGGACTTCATCGCGGCAGCGAGCGACGTTATTCACATAATTGGAGATCATGTGCGCGAAAGCGCCGCTGGTACCTCGGTAGTAAAACGACTTTCTGGGATGATCAAAAAAACGGATCCACCGATCCCAGTATTTGCGGCTGATCGAGGAGAGAGACTGACGAAGTTTGGATGCATAGATTGCTTCGACGCCTGGCAGATGCCCGCGTCCAAACATGCTAAAGAGGTCTTCGTACTCCAAGTGCCGGAGGGCTGCGACCTTCAATTCAAGCAGAGC
>CAYXFO010000007.1:0-29830 GCA_964464255.1 uncultured Pirellula sp. | reverse complement strand
GTTCCTAGCATGGTGGCGGACGGCTCAAGGAAAAGACACGCCCGGTCTCGATGGCGAATTGAATGCGATCGCCAAGGCGGGTCCGAAAGATGCTTTAGAAGAGAGCAAACGATCGCGATTGTTGCATCATTACATCACGCGCGTTTGTGTCGACACGAAACCTCTGGTGCAGACACAGATTGCAAATGTCGATGCGGCACGGTCCGCTCGTCAAGCTTTCTACGATGCGATCCCCAGTACGTTTATCTATCGCGACAATCCGAAACCGCGACCGAGCTTCGTCATGCTTCGCGGCCAGTACAATCAGCCAGGCGAGCCTGTTCAACCGGGCGTACCGGCTGTGTTGCCAGCGTTGCGTCCTCGCGGAGACGGGGCCGCTGCGACACGTTTGGAACTCGCCCAGTGGTTGGTCGCACCCGATCATCCTCTCACCGCACGCGTCGCAGTGAATCGATTTTGGCAGCAGGTGTTTGGTGTCGGACTGGTTAAAACCAGCGGCGATTTCGGTACTCAAGGCGAGCCGCCATCCCACCCCGAACTGCTCGATTGGCTCTCGACTTCTTTCATCCACTCAGGATGGGATACGAAGCAACTGATGCGGACCATCGTGACCTCAGCCGCGTTCCGCCAGAGTTCGCGACTGACAAAAGAATTGATCGACAAGGATCCGGAGAACCGACTTCTTGCGAGAGGACCTCGTCTGCGGCTGGATGCGGAACAAATTCGAGATAACGCCTTGTTTGTTGGGGGCTTGATCGATCTCAGACAGGGTGGCAAAGGGGTGAAACCCTATCAGCCCAACAACATCTGGGAACCGGTTGGATTCGTAGGCTCCAATACCCGGGCATACCAGAGAGACCAGGGAGCGGCGCTCTATCGCCGAAGCCTGTACACGTTCTTCAAGCGAACGGCACCACCTCCGTTCATGGTCAACTTCGATGCTCCCAATCGCGAGCAGTCGTGCACTCGTCGCGAGCGGAGCAACACGCCGCTGCAAGCGCTGCAGTTGCTCAATGACGTCCAGCATGTGGAAGCGGCACGCGCCTTGGGCCAGCGTATGCTGTCCGAGAACTCCGGTGATGTGACCGCATCGGTACGATTCCTCTTCCGCACGGTTCTATCCCGAGACCCATTGCGCGAGGAATCCGCGATTCTCGTGCAGCAATACGCCGAGCACCGCACCCGCTACGAGCAGGATGTCGACAGCGCGAAACGCTTGATTTCGCAGGGGGAAACCAAGCCGAACGATCAACTGCCACCTGCGGAATTAGCTGCTGCCACGCTCGTGGCCAGTACGGTTTTGAATATGGACGAGACCCTTTCTCGTAACTGATCGCTCAATCCACTGATAACTCATTAGGAAAGCAATCCATGGATCCGATGCAATTGGAAGTCAATCGCCGAAACTTTTTCGGTCGTTCCGGCGTGCGTCTCGGCGGTTTGGCTATGAGCATCTTGGCTACCCAGTCGATGGGGGCGAAGAGTCTTTTCGCCAATGGGACCGAACCACTCACGGTGCATCCCCCCTTGCCCGGCTTGCCGCATTTCCCGGCGAAGGCGAAATCCGTCATCTACTTGCATATGAACGGCGGACCATCGCAAATCGATACTTGGGACTACAAGCCGACGTTGCAAGAGTTCTATGACAAGGATCTGCCGCCAAGTGTGCAGGGTGGCCAGAGACTCTCGACCATGACGAGCGGGCAGGGCCGTTTTCCGGTCGCGCCCTCGAAGTTTCGATTTGAACAACGAGGACAATGCGGTATGTGGACCAACGTCGAGTTGTTTCCCTACACTTCCGAAATCGTCGATGAGATCGCTCTGATCCAGTCCGCGCACACGAACGCCATCAACCACGATCCAGCCTGCACGTTCGTCATGACGGGTTCCGAGATCCCGGGCAAGGCCAGCATCGGGTCGTGGCTGGCGTATGGACTTGGTAGCGAGAATAACGACCTGCCTGCCTTTGTGGTCTTTACCCCCAAATTCCCAGAGGACAGCAACGGTCAGGCCCTCTTTAGCCGGATGTGGGCCAGTGGCTTTTTGCCGACTCGATTCAATGGCGTCGCGCTGCGAGGAAGTGGCGATCCGGTTCTCTATCTTCCCAATCCCGATGGCGTGAGCCGCACCGATCGACGAACCATGCTCGATGCGCTTCAGAAACTGAATCAGCAAACACAATCTCAGTTCGGCGATCCCGAAACCGCAACGCGTATCGCTCAGTATGAGATGGCGTTTCGCATGCAGGCCAGTGTTCCCGATCTGACCGACATTCAATCCGAGACCAAGGAAACGCTCGATATGTACGGTCCTGCGGTTTCCGATCCGGGTTCATTTGCTCACAGTGCGATCCTTGCGAGAAGGCTCGTGGAACGCGGTGTGCGAGTCGTGCAATTGCTGCATCGCGGTTGGGATCAACACGGCGATCTTCCTAGGCAGTTGGGTAATCAGTGCCGTCAAACGGATCAGCCGATCGCAGCGCTGATCAAGGATCTTAAGCAGCGTGGAATGCTCGAAAGCACGCTCGTTGTATGGGGTGGTGAATTTGGACGAACGGTGTATAGCCAGGGTGGTTTGTCCAAAGATAACTATGGACGAGATCACCACCCCCGCAATTTCTGCATGTGGATGGCGGGTGGCGGGATCAAAGGTGGCATGACGTACGGGAAGACTGACGATTTCAGCTACAACATCATCGAGAATCCCGTCAACATCAACGACGTCAACGCTACGATCCTGCACTGCATGGGAATCGATCATGAACGATTCACCTACAAGTTCCAGGGGCTTGATCAACGCCTCACAGGGGTGGAAAAGCAGCGAGTGGTCACCGAGCTGTTGGCCTAGATCACAGACGCAGGAATACCTTCTTGCGATAGAGAAACAGCAGCACCAGCCACTTGATCGCAAGGGCTCCCGTTGCGAGGAGTACGGCCCCCCATGGACCGATGGTATTGGCTGTACCCTTCAGGAAGTACTCGGAAATATTCTCGAAGGACACAATGTGCTGGAGCAAATAGATCGTGATCGCGTTGCTGCCAATCACGATCCAGAACCATGACCATGCACGCCATTGGATCACATCGATCAACATGTAAAACAAAGCGAGCAGCAGAAGGCTCCAGCCGCCTGCGACCAGCACAAACGAACTGGTCCACAAGTTCTTGATGATGGGAAAGTATTGACCCCAGAAAAGCCCGAGTCCCAACAAAATAGCACCGGCGGCCGCGAGTCCGATCACCTTGAGCCATGGACCTTTTGAAGATTTCAGCCATAAGCCAGAGAATACACCGAGCAATGCAGTCACAATCGCGGGGATCGTTGACAGGAGCCCTTCGTTGTCTCCAAAGCCGTAGTACTCCTCCAGGATTTTTCCCGGCAACAGAGTCCGATCGAGGTATCCAGCGAGATTGCCTTCGGGGCTCAAGTTGCCTGCTGAAAAACCTGGAGTTGGTATCCAGCTAAGGATTCCCCAGTATGCCATGAGGATCGCGACAGCAACGATCGCTAGGCTTCGCGTAGATAATTGTAGGAACAGGATGGAGGCGATCCCATAACAAATACCGATCCGCTGCAATACGCCCATCCAACGCATCTCGTTCCACTGAAAATCCTGGATGCGATTGTAGAGGAGTCCCATGGCGATGAGCAGAAAAGTTCGACGTGCGATGCGTCCCCAAACGACGCTTGGGTTCGAGCGGTACTTGTCGAGTGAAAACGGGATCGCGCAGCCGACGATGAATAGAAACAGCGGGAAAATCAAATCGTAGAACACAAACCCCTCCCAAGGGACATGTTCCAATTGCATTGCGAGTGTCTTTGCAAATGGAGCCGCAATCAATCCAAGGATCGCAACAAAGAGCGTGTCTCCACCGATGATCCAAAACATATCGAACCCGCGCAACGCATCGATGGCTAGGACGCGTTGCGGTGCGGTTTGCTCAGAGGCAACAGGGGTTTCAGAAGGTGTTGCCATTCGAGGCTCCATGGATGGAGATTTGTTTGGAGCTGCCGATCGGCTTATAAGCGGCAGTTGTTGATCGAGAACTCGAGGATAGCCAAGGCACCGAGTTGCTCGAGTCTTTCCATGAGTGGGATGACATCGCTGCGTTTGACCATCGCGCGAACGGCACACCAATCGGGATCTTCAAGGCTGGTTACTGTTGGCGATGTAAAGCCAGGTGTCACTGATTCCGCGGCAGCCAACTTGGCTCGAGGGATATTGTATTCGAGGAGAGAGTAATCGCGGGCGATCACGACACCCTCGAGTCGGCGCACGATTCGGTCGGCGGTTTGCGTGTCACGACAGGTTGGGCTCTGAATCAACACGGTTTCATACTGCCCGATGATCTCTAGGATTCGCAGTTGGTTGGCTGCCAGCGTACTGCCGGTTTCTACCAGATCGACGATGGCATCGGCTACTCCGAGAGAGATCATGATTTCGACCGATCCGTTCAGGTTCACCAAATGCACCGGTGCATCGTGTTGTTTAAGGAATCGTTCGGTTGTTTTGGGGAAACTCGTAGCAACCCGCTTGCCAGCCAGATCTGATGGCCTTTGGTATGGGGAACTGGTGGGAACGCAGATGGCGAGTTTGCAGCGACCTACTCCTAGCTGCATGCGGGTGTCGACTTTGGCGTCGGCTTCCGTGACCAAATCACTGCCGGTGATCCCAAGATCGATCGCTCCTTCTGCGCACAGCGTCGGTATATCGTCGGTACGAAGGAATGTGATGTCGGCGGGGATGCTGCTGACACGTGCAAAGAGGGCCCGTTCTTGCCTTCGGAAGGTGAGGCCTGCTTGGAGGAGGAGTTCGGTAGCCAGTTCGCTGAGGCGTCCCTTGCTGGGGATGCCGATGCGCAACAGGTGTTCGCTGAGACTCATGAACGTTTTCCTTGTTCGTTGGTTGGGATGCGGTTGGCTTTTTCCTGGAGACCGGAGACCCCTTCGCGTCGTTCCAATTCACGGCGTAGATCGTCTGTGTGAATTCCCCGGACAGCGAGCAGGACCCACAAGTGGAACAGGACGTCGCATGCTTCGCGAATGGTATGTTCGCGGCCGGGGAGCCCGGGTTCTTCGGCCGCCTCGATAACTTCGGCGGTCTCTTCCCGAATTTTTTGCGCGATCTTGGGAATCCCGCCTCGGATCAGTTGGGTCGTGTACGAGCCTTCGGGTAACTGACTGGCACGTTCGTGAAGTTGTGCCATCAAGCGGTCGAGGATGTCGTCGTTGCTCATCGGTTCTTTTCCTGGATCTTTTGGTCGAGAATCGTAGGGTTTCCGGGGGCTTTTGTCGATTCCAAGTGCTCGCCGACCGGGTACACTAATCCAAGTGTTTTTCGGTCAGGATGTGAAGAGAGATATGGTTGTTCAAGATGATTCCGTTTCGAGTTGGGTACGAAAACCGCTCGATCATGCCATTTTTTTGACCGGACCAACCGCCTCGGGCAAAAGCCAGGTCGCTGTGGAATTGGCGGATCGAATCGGGGCGGAAATCATTTCGGTCGATTCGATGGCCGTTTATCGAGAGATGGATATCGGAACCGCGAAACCGACTCCGGATGCTCGTGAACGAGTACCGCACCATTTGATCGATTTGGTTCCCCCTACCGACGACTACAGCGTTTCGCAATTTGTGCAAGATGCGCACAGTCAGGCCGAGTCGATACGGGCACGCGGGCGCAATGTTCTCCTGGTCGGAGGAACGCCATTGTACTTGAAGTCCCTGATGTGCGGCATGTTTTTAGGTCCACCGGCCGACTGGGAATTTCGGGCGGCAGTGGAGCGAGATATAGAAATCTATGGCATCGAGGCACTTCGGGAACGGCTGATGCAAGTCGATCCCCTTTCGGCCCATCGTATTTTGCCGGGTGACAAGCGGCGTATGATCCGAGCCCTCGAAGTGGCGAAGTTGACCGGTTCTCCGTTAAGCCATTGGCAGACCCAGTTCGAGAAGTTTTCCATACCCGACAACAGCAAAGCGTTCGTGATCCAATGGGATCGAGGAACCCTCCATGGGCGAGTCGACACGCGTGTAGAGGGTATGTTCTCGCGAGGGTTGCTCGACGAGGTGCGAGGACTCAAGGATCGTTATGGCCAGTTGGGACGGACTGCATCACAAGCGGTTGGCTACAAAGAACCGTTGGCGCATTTGGCTGGCGAATTGACTCGCAACGAAATGGTGGAGCAAGTCAAGGCTCACACGCGACAATTCGTTCGTCGACAAGAGATTTGGTTTCGGTCTATGCCTGGGTTGATCCCGGTCACGGTCTCGAGCGAAGGCGATTTGTGCAACGCTGCTTCGGCGCTCGCATCATCTTTGGAAAATCGGTAGATAGCCGAGATCCAATTGCAACATGATCAGATTGCATGCGGTGATGTACACTTCGTTGGGTTGCCCTTCCCATGACCCGTCACCACGTTGCATCGATTCGATCTGCGAGTACAACCGATCTCGGAACGATATCCATTCCTCATCGCCTTGACGGTAAACCACTTGGCTGTAGTACAGGTAGGTGTAGTGCCAATGGCCGAAGGTGTCATCGACTCGTTTGACATCGTGCAATTCCTTGCGCGAGTAGGCGAGCATCTCGGGTACCTTCTTGCTCTCGTAATCCCCTGCGTTGTAGAGAGCAGCGAGGCTTGCAGCGGTGATCGCTGGCCGCGAGGAACCCATCTGCTGACTGGAGTAACTGATCCCGCCATCCGCGTTCTGGCATTTGTAGATGTATCGCTTTGCCGACTCGATGATCTCTGCGGGGACCGCGATTCCAGCGTTGCGACATCCTCGTAGTCCTTGAACTTGAGTGATCGTCGTCGAGCCTTCGTCGTAATCCTGACCGTCTTTTGCGCTAACGTAACCCCAGCCACCGGCAGGTGTTTGCGCCTTGCCGCAAAATGCAACCGAACGATTCAGTACATCCACTAAATCATCTCGTCGGTCTTGGAGTCCTTCTTCCCCTAAGACTTGCGAGAGAAAGAGCATTGAGAAGCCATGGCCGTACGTGTAGCGTTGATCGTTTTCCGGGTCACCGATCAGGCCGTTCTTTCGAGATTGACCTAGCAGGTAGTCCGTGGTGCGACTGATTTGTTTCGCGTAAGGGCCCTGGGTGACTGTCGAGCCGCTGCACAGAAGGGCCAGGCCTGCCAGTGCAGAGATCGCGATCGGATACGGAGGCGTATTCCATTGCCCACGCGAGGATTGAGTTCTGGCCAAAAAGTCCAGACCGCGACGTGTGGCACCCTCCCATTTCGGATCTCGATCGTTTCCAAATGCTGCCTGCAGACGGGAGGATCGATCGATACCCGAGGAGAGGTATGAACCGACCATTCCACACGCAATAGCTCTCGCCATCCATTCTCGTCGATGCAGCATCACAAGCTCCGAATACATGTCACCAAAACCACGGACCACGTTTGATTGTAGCGGATTTGGAAGGATGATTCGCGTGGAAGCCGTTGGTCAAGCCTAGAGACGGGTCGCGTTTTGCTCGACGGTGGAGTCATGAATCGAATGCTCGTGTACGGCAGACAGTTGCATTTTCACGGCCCATCGCCCATCCGGATTCCCGGTGATCATCCAATGGGGCATGACGCAGACCGACTGATGCACCAGTTCAAAACCACCTTCGCTTTGGCTTACGGTTTCTACGGGGAAGCACCAGAGCCCTGCCGGACGATTGCTCGTCCATTGGACGTTGAGACCAAGCCATTTGTCGATCAGGCCAATGAAATCGCTGGTATCGAGGCTGAGCGTTGTGCTCAAATTGCCCCATGAAGTTCCTTGGGAATCGTAGAAGAAACGATCCTCGGCTCCTCCAGGCATTCCCGCGAAATTGAACTCAACCGCGAACAGGAACCGAGCGTCGAGCGGAATGCCTTCGATCAAGTAGGTCAATTCCAGACCTTGACTACCGGCTTCTAGAGCGATCCCCTTGGTGACCGTCAAGACATTTTCACCCATCAAACCCCGCCGCTGCAACTGGGCCTGAATCTTGCCAGAAGTTCGCTTCAGCTTGGCATCGTAATGGGAAACGGCAAAGTCTCCTTTTTCGGCCACTCTGCCGTCGCGTACATCTTCGACACTCACGCCGGGATCAAAGAAGTGATCGACCAATGACTTGCGAGGAGCGATATCGTAGACCAATCGTTGATCCAGGCCAGCTTGTTTGAATACGACGCGGTCATGAATGCTCGCTGTCGAGTCGCCGTATTCCGATGCTCCTTGTCGTACCATGGCATGATACTCCTCAGGCCTCCTCTGAATGGTCGCGAGCAAGTTATGCTCGACGTCGCGAATGTCCCATTCGTAGAGCATGCCACCGCGGGCGGGTGCAAAGTAAGCGACCATGCGATCGTTGGCGAGACGGATCTCGGGGAAGAGATCCTTGTCATAATCCTCTGTTGTTACATCCACCCATTCACTGTCTCGCCCGGTCGCCCGTTCGATCAGGGTGTCGGCCGCGACCAGCTCTCGATAATTTGCATTGCGCAAATGAGGCAGATAGATCCCTCCAAATGCACCGTGCCAGTAAGGGCAATTGCATTGCCCACGATAGAGATGATCTTCGGCTTTCGCGAGCAAACTTCGATCCGCATTGCTTCGCCGCGCGAACTCCAATCGACGACTGACTTCGAGCATGCGGCAGTACATTTCATTCGCCTCGGTATACTTCACCCGAAAGTTACGCCAGTTTCCACCGCGGATCAATTGACGTATTTGGGGCCAACGCGAATCGCTCTCCAGTTCATCGACGATGTTGTGATAAGCCACCTGGCGATTGACCGGCAGAGCCCATTCGGTCATTTCACGATAACTGCAGTCCGGAAGGAAAATGTTTCCCGCCGGCAACGAGTCGTTCACGGCCTCTGCCAGCGTTGTGGTCTTCAGCCAATCACGGTTCTGCGTTAGCAAATCGAAGAACTGCCGTAGCCAACCGCGCTCGTAACAGTGTTCTCGCGTATTTGGCCACGTTCCGAATTTTTCTCCATCGTCACCGAAGACCAGCGTTGCCCCCGGCGCATACGAAGCCACGGTGCGGCAATACTCAATCGTTTCGGAGGGTGCAGCAAATGGAATCAGGTAACGCAAGCGTTCGCTGCTGGGGAAAACCCGCAAGACATGCCCGTCATCTTCCGTCACGTAATAGTTGGTAAGCTGGTAATCTTCCCAGCCCGCAGCGAGGAAGTGATAGTCGTCTAGCAGCGTGTACTGAATACCCGAAGGCAGAATATCCCGAGTCAGTTGGCTTTCCCATACCCGTTCAGGCATCCACATTCCATAGATCGGGCACTCAAATCGGGACTGCAACCAGCGACGGTACTTGACGATCTGCCCGATTCGGTCGCGGCTCGGAAGCATCGTCAGGATCGGTTCATAAATCGGCCCAGCCAGTATCTCGATTCGGTCCTTCAGCACCAATGCGTGCACGCGTTCCAAGTAATCGGGATGATGCTCTGCCAACCAAAACATCAACGGACCGGATGTATGCAGTGCAATCTTCAGATGCTCATAGGGCTCAAACACCTCCAAAAAAGGGAGGTAACTGTCGCGGTAGGCCTGTTCAATCACATGGTCGAAATTCCCAATGGGTTGGTGATTGTGCAACACGAGACTCAGACGGATAGATTGGTTCATGCGACGCCATCCATGGATAATTAAAATAGACCCACCGTGTCTGCTCTATCGGCACAACCGTCACAATTGCTTCATTCGATTCCAACGCATGTGGTTTCCCGGTTAGGAATTCGCCCACTTGTTTTCGAAGATCCTCCGCTCGACGTATTTGTTGAAATGACAGCATTTCCAGAGAGTCCTTCATCTTCAACTGGGTCGGAGAGTCATGACAGCAATGATTCGGAATCTTATTGGGTTGGCGACCCTGGCAGCGATACTCGCGAGTGCAGGTTGCGACAATTTCGCCGTTCGCTCAGATTCGGATAGCCGATCGGATGGAAGGTATTTGATCACCGTACATACTGAGGCGAGTCCTTTGGAGGAGGCGTCTGCGAGTTCCACTGGTGTCGATTCGTTCGTTGACCGTCCGCCGAACCCATTTCCCGACGCAACTCGCTCAAGCGATGCAGTTCAGCAACCAAGTGAGACGAACGCTCCGCCGATTCTCTCGGTTACGATGCAGTCGGGGCGAATCGAAGGGCTACCGATCGGCCTATTCTCAGATACGACGTTGCTGATGAGGTCCAATGGGCAGATTTCGTATTTGCCCACTCACGAAATCGTCAGTCACAGCGTTACGGGGCAGCCCTTTGTAGCGCAAGGCCTTGGAGGGATGCAGCAGGATCTTCAGTCAGAGTTTGGAAGCCGCTACGCCATCCGTTACGCGAGCCCTTATCTCGTTGTAGCCAAATCAGGTCGGATCGGAACTTGGTGCGAGCGATTCCAGAAATTCCATTCCTCCATGCGGTCTTACTGTTTGACCTATGGTATTCCGTTAAGAAATCTGGATTTCACATTGATCGCCATTGTGTTCGAAAGCAAAAGGGATTTTTTCGAGTATGCGAGAAACGAGGGATCGAGTATTCCGTCCAACTGTGTTGGGTACTACTCCCAAAAATCGAATCGAATCGTCCTCTTTGAAAACGACCATCCGAAGGATATGGACTCCACATTGGAGACGATATGCCATGAAGCGACCCATCAATTTGCATTCAATGCCGGATTGCATCAACGATTGGCGGAAACGCCCAAGTGGCTCATGGAGGGATTCGCGATTCAGTTCGAAGCCCCTGCCTATTGCAACTTTACAACTCGCAACCATGCGTCGTTCTGGCCGACTTCCCAGCGTCAGGCCTGGGATGAACTCAAGAGCGATCGAAATCGTCTGCAGCAACTCGTTCAGGATTTGATCGCGACAGACGAACCCTTCAAGAGCGACGTTTTGAACGCGTACACGGTTTCATGGGCCATGAATACCTATCTGTCGCAGCGACGCGGGCCGCAGTATGTCGCGTATCTTAGGAAAATGGGGAGCATGAAGCCGTTCACGACGTATTCTCGCGGCGACCGGATGAGGGATTTCGCCGCTGCATTCGGCTCGGATATCTCGTGGATGGTCCGCGAAGCCATTCACCATCTCGACCGCATGCGCTAGTTCTTGGGTTTTTTAGAGGATTCTCCCTGTCCCATCCCAAATTACCTGTCTGGACAATGATTGTTCAGACGACTATATTTTAGGAACGTTTTGAGAAAGTCCCTGAAAACCGCCCGGGGTTCGTTGGATGGCAAAGAGAATTTACACGCCCAAAAAGCGGGGGTTCGATTCCCCGCAGCAGGAGGTGTACCTCTCCATGTGGCGAACGTACGATCGTCTCAGGGCGATCGAAGAGGCTCTGTTCGACCAATGGAACTTGACGGCCCAGCAATACAATGTTTTGAGGTTGCTCGAGGCCAAGCATCCTGAGCCGATGCCGACCTTGCAATTGTCTGCCCGTCTGATCTCGAGGTCTCCTGATATCACGCGGATGCTCGATAAGTTGGAAGAACAGGGATGGCTTCAGCGTACGCGGTCGACCGAGGATCGACGTGCGGTGATGGTTGCGTTGACAACGAAGGGGCGGAGCCAACTCAAGGAAATGGCATCCAGTGTTAAGGCGATGCACGTTGCGCAGCTTGGACATCTCACGGTCAGAGAAATGCGAGACTTGCTTGCATTATTAGAGGCTGCAAGGGCCCCTCATGAGCCTGAGGGTAGCGATTGGAAAACGGAAAGCGATCAGAAAACAGTAAAGGGGTAGAGGAGTTCAGAAGATGATTCAAGCAGAAAATCATTGCGATGTGATCGTAATCGGCGGTGGACCGTCAGGAACTGCCACGGCTACGCTGATCGCTAAGCACGGCTACCGAGTCACTCTGTTCGAACGGGACCACTTTCCCCGATTCCACATTGGTGAATCGTTAATCCCTCACTGTTATCAGACGATGCGGCGGCTTGGGATGTTGGAAAAAATGAAGACCAGCCACTTCACGAAAAAGTTCGGCGTTCAGTTTATCAACGAGCATGGCAAGCTGTCGGAGCCGTTCCGTTTCGAGGAATATGATCCTCATGAGCGGTCCCAGACTTGGCAAGTTTTGAGAAGCGAATTCGACTGCATGATGCTCGACAACGCTCGGGAAAACGGAGTTGTGGTACACGAAGGGGCTCGCGTTTTGGACATTGAGCGCGACGGTGATCGCGTGGTGGGTGTGCGGGTCAAGTGCGAAGGGGAGGAGCCGAAAACCGTTCGCTCGCGAATTGTTGTCGATGCTAGCGGACAATCGTCGCTACTCATCGACCGGATGAATCTAAGGCAATGGGATCCCGATCTGAAAAAGGCAGCGATTTGGTCCTACTTTCGGGGAGCTAAGCGCGAGCCAGGCAAAGACGAAGGAGGAACCATTGTCATTCAAACTCAAGGAAAGAAGGGCTGGTTTTGGTATATCCCGCTCCACGATGACGTCGTCAGTGTTGGAGTCGTCGCGGATTTCGACTATCTGTTCAAGCAGCGGGATACAAAAGACCCCAAAGAGATCTTCTATCAAGAAGTCGAGCGATGCCCAGGATTGCAGCCCCGCATCGCCCAGTCGGACTGTGTCGATGAATTTCGCATTATGAAAGAGTATTCGTACAAAGCATCCAAGGCTGCCGGCGACGGTTGGGTCTTGGTAGGAGATGCGTTTGGATTCCTCGACCCACTCTATTCCTCCGGCATCCTTTTGGCACTGGTATCCGGAGAGATGGCTGCCGATACGATTGTTTCGGCCCTCGCGGATAACGACACGAGCGAGCGTCGATTGCGGGCCTGGGAACCAGATTTCCGCAAGGCGATGAATCGCATGCGAAACCTCGTGAGAGCTTTTTACGATGGCCTCAACTTCGGTCAACTCGTTCGCAGGCATCCTGACAAGAAGCATTTGATCACCGACATTTTGATCGGTAATCTGTTCAAGGATGAAGTCGACGAATTGTGGCCGATCATCGATGCCATGCGAGAAGAAGAGATGGCAGCTGTCTGAGCCGAGCCGGATCTCTGAGTCGAGTTGGTTCGCGCTATCGCTCGCCGAGACGCAGGTTTTTGCGAATGGTTGTCGGCGAGGGTTCGCTGAGGTTGAATTCCTCGAGAGCAAAGTCGGCATCGATTTTTCGAACGCTCTTCAACTGGATGTCACCCTTGTCGGGGTCGACATGATAAACCGCCATCGTCTGTTTTGCAGGATCGACCAAGACGATTTGTTGGAAGCCGTTGCTGAGCGTCGCGCTGCTCATCAAGTGGGTCTGGTTAGCGGCTGCATGCGATGGGCCCGCGACTGAGACTCCGCCGTTGGGTGAATAGCTATGAGGCGACGTCCAGTTTCCAGCCGGGGCAGGGTTCTGGCTCCAGGTCGTCGGCAGGTAGCTAGACGATACCATCAGGATCGCGAGCAACAGGGGGTAAAAAAGAGCGATTCGGGAATGGATCAGTTTCTTCATAAATACAGCCGTCCGCGATGGCACGAGAGGACGTAAACACATCGGGGAAAGTACTTGTTGTCCGGGGATGACGCTAGAGCATCCGCAGCTTCTCCTTTAGAATGCGAATTCGTGTCCTGTCGACCCTCCTATGAAAGCTTCTTCGATCGAATGCGACGATTTGAAAGCATTCTAAATGGCAACACCCGATCTTTCGCTTCGATCATGACGCGAGGATTGCTGTGGGTCGCCTCGCACCGTATGGTGTCGTGGTCCAGTTTCGGAACTGGATGTACGATCGTGGCTGGTATGCATCGAAGCAGGCAGCGTTGCCGGTCATTTCGATTGGCAATTTGACAGCAGGCGGTACTGGAAAGACCCCTGCCTGCGTCATGTTTGCGAGGTGGTTTCGCAATCATGGAGTGCGGGTGGCGATATTATCGCGGGGGTATCGAGCCCTCGAGGATGGGACCAACGACGAGGCCCGCGAGTTGGAGACGTTGTTGCCTGATGTTCCCCATTTGCAGTCGCCAGATCGCTGCGCGATGGCGGAGTTGGCTGACCAAGAGTTGGGGATGCAGTTATTGTTGCTGGACGATGGGTTTCAGCATCGAAGGATTCGAAGGGATCTCGACGTGATTTTGATCGATGCGACCGAGCCCTTTGGGTACGGCTATCTCCTGCCGCGGGGATTGCTTCGCGAGCCGATTCGTTCTTTGCGGCGCGCCGATATGGTGATCGCCACACGAGCGGACCAAGTGGATCGACAGCGGTTATCGGAGTTGCGAAATCGCGTGCAGCGTTATAACCCTAAAGCGGCATGGCTTGAGGCTGAACATGGAGCAGTCGATCTGGTCAATAGCCTAGAGCAACGGCTTTCGCTCGGTGAGCTGAAGGACCGAAGGGTCTTCCTGCTCAGTGCGATCGGCAATCCAAGTAGCTTCGAAGTCGCCGTCAAGCGATTGGGGGCCCAGGTGGTGGAACATGCGGTTTTTGCCGATCATCATCCGTATTCGAGGTTGGATATGGAGCGATTGGAATCTCGCATCGCATCGCTCGAACCTCGGCCGGAGATGATTCTTTGCACTGGAAAAGATCTTGCCAAAGTCCAAGTGCCGACGCTTGCTGGAATCCCCGTCTACGCGATTCAAATCGCCATGAAAATCGTTACCGGCGAGGTGATCTTTGAGGAGCATCTCGATCGGATTCTCGAGCGACTTCAGAACGTCTAAGCGGAAGCGTTGTGGTTGTGGGTTCGGGGATGCGAAGTTGCGGTAAGAGCAAAAAAAAAGGCTCCCGGAAGTGAACGAGTCCCAGGGGGGGACGGAGGACTTCGAGCTACTTTTCCGGGAGCCAAGCTTTGGAGACGCAGAGTGAGCATCGTCCGTGATACTCACGTCTGCTAAGGAGAAGTGGTCGCCGCTTCGACCAACGCGAATCCTTTCGCAATCGCTCGAAGCCGTCCGCGGCAAGCCGAGGAATCACTTCTCCGTTTATTCCAGTTGGACGTTTGTTTGTCAAAGATCGTCGATCGCATGTGCGACGGGGGGTAGGATAGAAAGGTCGATAAACCGGGGTCAATCGCGATTTCTCCAAAAAGCGATGGCTCGGGAAGATAGTTTTGAAAAGATTTCTTCCCTTCTTGTAAAAAAGGATCGCAGAGAGATCGAATCGGAAGTTTTGCAACTCGACGCGTGAGCTTCGAAGTTGCGATTTTGTCAGTCGTGATCACTAGCGGTCAGTTTTTTGCTTAGGATTTTAGCGACGAGCCGGTGAGCGTGGGACGCATGCGGGAAGACGTCGCGAGCGACATAAGTCCTTCCCTCGCCTACGCTTCGGGTGGGGATTACCTCGAAAACCGCAAGCGTAAAACTTACGTGTTGTTTTGAAATCGGCTCGAAATGCGCTTGTATCAGCCTCGGAGGAAGGCATATAACGAGAGTTGAGTTAGTCGACGTGTAGTGTTTTTTCCGATTCGGTACAGCGATTGCATCGAAGGGATATTCAGTAACGCGAATGCCACCCTGGCGATGGTTGCAGCGGTCGTTATCGACAAAAAGCAAAAATGCGGGATGGATTCGCGAAATGGTACAAGTGTCACAGGGAGGGAATTGTTGGGATTGCACGGGAAGTTGGTCGATACTCCGGACGCTTTCGCTCGAAAGCGGCTTCTTTGCAAAGTCGCCTCGGCCGCTGGTTTGTGCGGTCACTCTGCGACAGGGATTGCGAAGACAAGGATCTCGAGCCAGTGGCATCCACCGGGTGTCAGTTCGCACGGTTGCAGTCCCGAATCCATCCCTCCCCGACACCAAGTCGTTTGGTTCTGGGATCGCGGTTAGCTCGTTTGAAAGAAGTGGAGTTTCGTAAAGATGCAAATTTCCAATAACTTTTCCGTTTCAGGCGTCGATGCACCCCGCGCTGCAGATCGCAGTAATGCTAGCCAATCTAAGTCGAGTCCAGCCACTCCATCCGGAATTGAGATGCCGAGCGATTTGCTCGACCTTTCTCCCGAGGCTCTTTCCGTTGCGAGCCAGCAGCCTAGCGAGTCGTTCCGAGCGGACCGAGTTGCTGAACTGCGACAGGCGATCGCGGACGGAAACTACGACACAGACGAGAAGCTGAACGAAGCCCTCAGCCGCATGCTCGATCGTCTCTCGTAACGCTGTATCCTCGCGGTCCAGTTAGTTGTCTGTCTGATCTGTCTGATCGCTTGCGCGACCGGAAAAATCCGGAAATCTTGCGCAGGTCTCCAGGTTGGACACTTAGTATTTGCGCAGGCAGCGGCCGCCTAATTCTTGGGCAATCTTTTTCACACCCCTCTTGTGGGGTGCTGCGCGGAAATTAGGCGACGCTATCAAATCGCCATAAAGTATTGATATCAATGGGTTTGCGGTGACGGTATTGACTGCATTCGCAAGATGGGGGCGTTCTCCTAGATGAGGCGGCAGCGGAGGTCGCAGAGATCTTCCCGCGAGTCAGCCAGGGCTGGAAGGGCAAGGAGGTTCGAGGCCAAGGGTCGGGTTTCGAGCCAACTGGCTTGGCGACCTGAAACCTACCCAGCGGGATCGTTGGGCAAACAAGGAAGGCGAATCGATATGGATCTTGATTATCGCGATGGTGTTTCCACAACAACTTCCTCCTCTGGGAACGGGGAGATGACAGCGAAGAAAAGCTCCGAGGCAGGCGAAAAGCTGGCTGCGGAAATGAAAATCTTCGAACAGGTGGCCCTTGAAATGAGCGGCCGACGAAATCCGGATGCATCGCATGACGAACGCTGCAGCCAAATCGTCCGCGAAGCGTCCGAGTTGTTCGGCGTTGCTCCGACTTGGACCGCCTTCTACCGAGCTACCCTCGGTGTCGATGGCTGCATTCGGCAGTTGTTCCCAACCGCAGACGAAATGTGCGCATACGAGTGCAGCGATGCGCATGAGAAGGTTCTCGAAATGCTGACCGTTCTCCGGTCTCGCGATGTGCCCGAATGCGACCCCTGCGAGCAACAACGGATGATCACCGTTCGGATCCCAAAAAGCCTCCATGATAGCATTTGTCTCGAGGCAAACGATCTGAAGGTGAGCGTCAACAAGCTTTGCGTCACACGGATGCTGCAGCGGGTGGATCGCCAATTGATCCCGACCTCCTCCCAAAAACGACGCGGGAGACGGCCAGGGGCGGAATATGCCAAGACCGCTTCAGCTCCAATGCAATCGTGCGACCCGATGGGTGAGTCTTCGGATTGCTGAACCGATGGCCGGCAGGCGATCGCATGGATATACTTTCTCCTGAGCGGGAGGTCGGGCAATCGCTGGTGCGGCGGGTAACCGCAGAGCGCCAGAGGAAAGTCCGGGCTCCGCAGGGCGAGATGGTCGATAACGTCGACCGGCCGAAAGGTTAGGGAAAGTGCAACAGAAAGTAGACCGCTGGGTTGTTCATTCGGCCCAGTAAGGGTGAAACGGTGGGGTAAGAGCCCACCAGGGCGGGGGGTGACTCTCGTCGCTCGGCAAACCCCATCTGGAGCAAGATCCAGCAGAACGAGTCTGGGAAACCGGACGCGCCGCGGCTCGCGGTGCTTTCGTTCGGGTAGATCGCTTGAGGTCGCGAGCAATTGCGATCCTAGAGGAATGATTGCCTGTTTGCGCGGGGCTCAAGGTCTCGAGCAAGTAACAGAACCCGGCTTATAGACTTCCCGCTCCTTTTTTTCGAAACGGACCGAGCACCCCTTACACCTTGAGCTGATTCTTCATGGCTGGAGCGTCCGATGGCGATAGTCAGAATCAGTTTGTTCTGGCTGCCTTCGCCGAAATTTCGTTCGGACTGCTCGCAATCGTCCTAGGCTGGATGTTTGGACCGGATCCCCATGCGGGTATTCCATCTCTGTCAGAATCGTTCCGGTTATTGGAAGGCATCGCGCTGGGGACGTGTCTCGGGGCAGTGCTAGCCGCTGGCGTTTTCGCTCTCGCGAGGTTGCCCTTTCGAGGGTTGCGCGATCTTGAGGAGATGATGGAGTCGCGATTGCGGGACTTTCTTATTCGTTTGACCCCTGTGGAACTCGTCGTATTATCGTTGGCTGCCGGGTTTGGCGAGGAGTTTCTTTTCCGAGGGTGGGTGCAGCAGGGATTGTTCTCCTTGCTGGGTGCCGACAAGAGCATGGTTTGGGGCTTGGTTGGGCTGTTGGTCGCCTCGATTCTTTTTGGTCTCGCTCATCCGATCAGTCCCCTGTATGTGCTTCTTGCGACCTTGATGGGGCTCATTTTTGGAGGTCTTTATTGGGTGACTGGAAATTTGCTTGCCGCGATCGTCGCCCATGCGGTTTACGATGCGGTTATCCTATTGAAATGGAACCGTGATACGAGGAATGACTCCTTGCTTAGGAATGATGGATGAGCCTCAAAGGTTTGGTGCGAGACCCTGCTTGGTTGTTTGATCTTGGGTTCACCGTGAAGCGGTGGTCTCGGGCAGTCGACCGACAATCCCCGCAGTCTTGGGACTTGGGGCCTCTGTATCGATTGCCCAGTTTCAAGGAGTTGAGTGAACCGGGCGATACCAGCCAAACTTGGATGGCGTGGACCGACAGCGAAATACTGCTACAGGTTCGACTGCCTCACACGGCTCAGATGTGGACACCGGATCTAACCGTGTCGTTTGACTTTCTGATTGACACCCGACGCAGTCTCGGGATCCATCGCGCAAATGGCTACTGCCACTTGTACCAGTTCCGGTCGCGGCAACCCTATTTTGCACCTTTTGAAAACAAGGTTATCGAGGCGAGGCCTTCGCTGATTACGCGAGCCAAAGCGATTCCCAGTTATGCGCAGGCCAATCAAGTTCGAGGTTGGATTACATGCGCACCCGGATTTTTGGATCTAAAGGTTGTGATCCCTTACGTTTCACTTGCCGGTTGCGATCCAGTTGAGTTCCCGGAATGGGGAGTGACATGGGTGGCGAGCGACAACCGCAAGCGTTTCAGTTTTGCGCGGGATTCTCTCTACACTCCATTGGATGATCCGAGTCTTTGGTGTTGCGCTCGATTGGTGGAATCTGCGGATGCTTGAACTGACTTTGAAGGGAAAGCTCGATTATCGAGTCGATGGCTCGCCTTTGGTGCCCGAGCGGCTAGCCAAGGTTCCGCTAGCGGACTTGCTATCTCTGCCACTGAGTACGGCCAACTCGTCGCGAGTGCGTCTCGAGGAACTATTTTGGGTTCAGTTGCCTGCAGGCCCGTCGGACATGGTGGTCATCCGCGGCGATTGCGGCCGTTTGGATGAATTAGGTCGTGGGATGTCCAGTGGCACATTGATGATCGATGGTTCTGCCGGAGACCGAGTCGGATCGGGGATACGCGGAGGTACGGTATTGGTCGCAGGCGATGCTGGCGATGAGGTTTGCTCAGGGATGCGTGGGGGTGTCGTAGCTATTGCAGGTCGTTGTGGTGACCGATTGGCGATGCCCTTACCGGGTGAGCGCAGCGGCATGCGAGGTGGAGACATTGTGATTGCGGGAAGCGTTGGGGTGCGTGCTTGCCAGCGGATGCGTCGGGGGACGGTTTGCATCGCTGGCGATGTTGGGGAGCATCTAGCGCCGCATATGATCGCAGGGACGATTCTGGTCCTCGGCAACACGGATGCGCATTGGGGATTGGGTATGCGACGAGGCAGTTTGCTGTTTGCAAATGAGCCCGTTGGGGAGACCGCGGCTGCTCTATCTCCACGCAGAAACATAGAATTGAGTTTTCTGCCATTGATTTGGAACCATCTTCGTTCGGTCCAGCATCATTTGGTCTCGCTTGGCGAACCTCTGCAGAAGGCGATGTGGCGCGCGGTCCCTTTACCGAGTACCAGGTGGGTGGATCGCCGCATCGGAGACACTTCAACCGGAGGATGCGGTGAAGTTCTCGTGCTGCAGCGTCTCAGTTCCGTCGCCCCGACCACGGAGCGATCCTCGATGGAAAACGGCTCGGCTGTACCATGAGCGAAATGAATGAGAAACGGCGTCTTGGAGTGTTTGGTGGGTCCTTCGATCCCATTCATCATGGCCATCTCATCATGGCCGAATCATTCCGTGAATCGATGAAGTTAGAGTCTGTGATCTTTCTGCCAGCCTACGTCTCCCCTTTCAAAATCGAAACGGCTCCAACCAGCGATAAGCATCGCTTGGAAATGCTTCGGCTTGCAATCTGTGGGAATGGTTGTTTTCGTTTGGATGATCGGGAGATTCGACGTGGCGGAGTGAGTTATACGGTGGATTCGCTTCGGGCCATGCACGAGGAATCGCCGAACGCGGAACTCTATATGCTGATCGGATCCGATTCGCTGATCGGTTTTGATCGTTGGCGAGAACCCGGTGCCGTACTCTCACTGGCAAACATTGTGATCGCGCGACGGGGTGGATTTGGGGACATCGCGTGGGATGATCTTAGCAGAGTAGCGAGTCCCGATCAGTTGCGTTCCATTCAAGGTCGCGTTCTGGATGTCCCTCTCATTGAAATCGCTTCCCGCGATATACGCTTACGTGTCAAAGAAGGTCGTTCCATCCGTTACATGGTCCCTGCCGCTGTCGAGGCCTACATCCACGAGCATCAATTGTGGTTGTAGTCGCGTTTCCTAAAGTCAAGCGGGGACGATTCCTTGCGAGTTCAAGCAGCGCAGGATAGTCCGAAGGTTTGAGCGACCGCCTCATTGGTTACTTGGCCGCGGTGGATATTCAGTGCATCGCGGATCGGTTTCGAATCGCTGATTGCGCGATCGACTCCTGCCTGAGCGATTTGCACGATCCAGGGAAGAGTGACGTTGCACAATGCGAAGGTGCTCGTTCGTCCCACCGCGCCGGGCATGTTCGTTACGGCGTAGTGAAGAACATCGTCGATCATGTAGGTCGGTTGCTTATGAGTCGTTGGACGGCTGGTTTCCACGCAACCTCCTTGGTCGATGGCAACGTCGATGATAACGCTGCCGGGTTTCATCAGTCGCAGGTCATCCCGCCGCACCAAGTAGGGTGCTTTTGCTCCAGGTATCAAAACGGCTCCGATCACAAGATCGGCCAATCGCAGTTGCTCCCGAATCGTATAGCGATCGCTAAAAAGAACGTTCACGTTGGGTGGCATGACATCATCGAGGTATCGCATGCGATCGAGGTTAACATCCAGGATAGCAACGTCGGCTTTGAAGCCAGCGGCAATGCGAGCTGCATTGGTGCCGACGATCCCACCGCCGAGGATCGTGATGTGGGCTGGTGCGACTCCGGGGACACCGCCTAGCAAGATACCGCGACCCATCTGAGGCCGCTCCAAGTACTTCGCGCCTTCCTGAATGCTCATGCGTCCGGCAACTTCGCTCATCGGGGTCAACAAAGGGAGCCGTCCCTGGGAGTCACGCAATGTTTCGTAAGCTAGACAGGACGCACCGCTCGCGATCATGGCTTCGGTAAGCGTGCGATCCGCTGCGAAATGAAAATAGGTAAAGATCGCCTGCCCTTTGCGAATGGAAGGGAATTCCGAGGCTTGAGGTTCTTTGACTTTGACAACCAAATCGGCGTTGCCAAAGATGTCCTCTCCGCTAGCTACCAGTTCCGCACCTGCTTGGAGGTAGGCATGGTCAGCGATACCTGAGCCTAGACCAGCCCCCGCTTGGACTAAGACTTTGTGTCCTCGCTGGACGAGTTCCTCAACTCCCACTGGAAGAATAGCAACTCGATACTCGTCTTCTTTGATCTCTTTTGGGATTCCTACGATCACGACTAGGTCTCGCTTAGTGTTCAGGTTACCATCACTTGTGGTTTTTAAGTGTAGCCTTTAGGCATCCCTCTCGCTACCTACCCATACTTTACTCGCATGGCAATCGGTTCCCCTTCTCCTGACTCGCAAACGTCCGATCGACGTGATTCGAAAGGTTCCGAGTTGCTCGAGCCACCGGTAAAAGCCTGGGACATCATTCGCCAACTTGGCCCTGGGCTCATCATTGCCGCGTCGATTGTTGGGAGCGGAGAATTAATCGCAACGACTCTGACCGGGGCAAAGTCGGGATTGTCGCTGCTGTGGCTCATTCTTTTGGGTTGTGTCGTCAAAGTCTTCGCACAGATTGAGATTGGGCGGTTCACAGTCTCGACCGGTATACCACCCTTGTCAGCGATGAGCCTGATACCGGGGCCTAGGATCCCAAGACGGGGCAACTGGTTGGTGTGGTATTGGTTCTTCATGTGGTTTTGCAGCATCGGGCAACTCGGCGGAATTGTTGGTGGGGTGGGCCAAGTTCTCTCGCTCGTTCAACCCTTGACGCAGCAGGGAGTCGACTATCAGCGGATCGGTGCCATGGAGGCCAAACTGAAACTGGATCGGGTTGTCGCGCAGGCTTCAAGCAAAGAATCAGCGGGATCGATGTCTGCGGTCGACGAGTCCGCACAGGCTGCATTGGAAGAGGCCAAGCAACAATACATCGCCCGTTACGCTTCCGCTAAAAACGGAGCGAGCAAAACTCTGCCGCGACCAATCGACGATCGAATTTGGGCGATACCGATCGCAGTGATCACTTCCGTGATGTTGATCTATGGCAGTTACGGACTGATACAGTCTGCGGCAACGGCCATGGTAGCGATTTTTACATTCATCACGATGGCGGTGGTGTGTGGCATGCAACTGAAACCTGAGTGGGCGATACCGACAAGCGATTGGGTTGCAGGACTGAGCTTTGGGTTGCCTGAAGGAGAGCGAGCCAAGTCCATTGCGATGGCATTGGCTACGGTTGGGATCATTGGCGTCGGTGCGGCCGAATTGATTCAGTACCCTTATTGGTGCTTGGAGAAAGGCTATGCCAGGTTCACCGGACCAAACGATGGTACCGACGGCTGGATAGCGCGTGCGAACGGTTGGTTGCGTGTGATGTTGGCGGACATCTGGGTGTCGATGGTTATTTATACGGTGGCAACCCTAGGGTTCTTTGCGCTCGGTGCTGGCATCCTGCATCGCTCGGGGATTGTTCCAGAAAGTTCCAACCTGATTCAAACGTTGTCGGTGATGTATGAACCCTTCCTCGGGGCGTGGGCCCCTGGAGTGTATTTGGTTGGTGCCTTCGTTGTCTTGTATTCAACATTCTTTGTCGCGAACGCCAGTCATGCTCGGACCTTTACCGATGGTCTATCCGTCATGAATTTCATTCCTCCGGATGCAGCCACACAAAGACGCAGTGTGCATGTCCTGAGCGGTCTTTTCCCGATGCTGTGCTTGCTTGTGTATTGGATTTTGCCCGAGCCAGCTTGGTTGGTTTTGCTCAGCGGTTCAGCGCAGGCAGTCATGTTGCCGATGTTGGGCTTTGCGGCACTTTATTTTCGATATGCGATGTCTGTACCAGAGCTGAGAAGCGGTCGCTGGTTCGATCTCGGTTTGTGGGGGAGCGTGATGTTGCTCTTTGCAATCGGAGTATCCAACTTGGTATTCGAGTTCCTCAAGTTCACGGGCAATTGATACCAGTCGCGGCCCTGTCAATCAGCGTCCGTTGCCCCGTGGTTGCAAAGGGTTAAAGTCGCGCGGGCTTGGCAGTGCGGAACCAGGTGCGTTGGGCGTTCCCTGTTTGGATTGCGGAGACGGAGGCGTTTGCGCATCGACGGGGCGTTGGAATTGAGGAGGTACCGCTCCCTCGATCCGTCGGATTTGGGCATCCAACTGACCTGTCTTGAGCCTCATGGTAGCGGAACTTACTTGGAATTCATCAGCTTCCCCTTGCTGACCCGCAATCGGAATTCGGCGTATCGATGCGGCTCGTCGCGACGAACCTTCGATGCGAACCGAATCCTCGAGCGCTGCATAGCCGATGCGATTGCCATCGATCACAACATCACCCGAGTCGGTTCGGCTGGCTAACTGAGCGTTGCCAAGTGCGTCGATTTCCCAGGCGGCTTGTTTCGGTCCGATGCGATTCTGGTTGTAACTGAGTCCCGACGAGTCGAACAGGTTCAACTGGTCGCATAAGAGCCGCGACTGATTCGGACCAAGTGTCTCCGCATATCTGACATCGACGGCTCCATTCCAGTCCTTGATCGGCCCGAGAAGCGAATCGATCCTGTCGTAGAACGAGACCATACGCTGTTGCATGGAACCTTCGACTCGCCCAAGAAAGGTCAGATGCAGACACTGTAGGGAAGGAGACCCGATGGGTAGAGGGCCAGGTGCTTTAGGAGGTCCAAATGAGGTTGCTGTGGAAGTCATCGGGTTGGCTTGGCCAACGCGACGACTTAGCAATTGACCCGGCCCAAGTCCAATCCAGGTTTGAGTCGCTAGATTGAATTCGAGACGTGGCAACAATAAGTTTTCTGCTGATTGTCTATCACCTTGAAGATTGGTTTGCACCGCTTTGATATCGACATCGCCGTCAAGGCTTGCGATGCGAAGTTCGGGCTTAGGCGAAACAGTAGGAAGAGGATTGGCCTCGCTGCGCAGCCCCTGATAACGAAGAGGCACTTGATTCGCCATCTCCAGTGTCAACGTCGAACTGCTTGCCAACACATGCCAAAGAGTGTCGGGGGCTGTTTGCATGCGACAATCGAGAGTTACACCTCCTCCGAATCGGGCGATCTTGCCATCAAAAGTCATGTACTCTCCCCATTGTAAGCGTGGGGGTGATCGCCATGTGATCGATGACAAGCTATCACTATTTTGAGGATTTCTGGTGTCCGATCGCAAAAGACCAGGGCTCGAAGGGTTGGTAGGTTCGGGGGAAGGGTTTTGCAGTGGTGCGATCGCTTCCGTGGGAATTACTAATTCGCCCGGATGATCGACCCAAAACAATTGGTCGGATTGTGATAGTTGAAGCTCATCGGAGATGATCCAGCCACTTCCGACGGCTACTTTCGCAGGTTGGCCCACAAGATGAATATTTGTCCAGTCGTTGGACTCGCTCTTGAGAACGAGGCGTTCGCCTGTGACATCCAAGGGCATCATCAAATCCTCCGCAACCGGTTCTCGCGTCAGTCTGAATTGCCCTTCTACGGTGAGGGATTCGACGTTGCTCTCTTGGCCCGAACGGAGGATTTGGGCCTCAAGCATTCGTCCTTGGACATTGAGTGGCGTGACCTTCTTGTTGGAAGTGGGGAGAGAAACCATGCGCTGTGATGCAGCATTGGGGCGAGGCGAATTTGGCTGAGGAGTAGCAGGTGCAGGGGCGATGGGTCGTGTGGATGCTGCGGACCGTGTGGATGCTGCTTCATCCGCCAAGATCGAGGGAGAAGCAAGTCCGTTACTCGTATTGGTACTAAACGAATTCGGTGGAACACTCGCGGCGGGTAGCTGAATTTGCGTCGTGCTTTTCGGATAGCGGAAACGGATCGCCATCTCGTCGACCTGGGCGTGCAGTTCTGTTGAGTTCACCATGACATCGCCGCGAGCATGGATGACGTCGGGAACAAAGTCTGGGCATTTTCCTTCCGGGTATTGCGGTGTCAACTGTTGCGCCAATTCACCCACCACCGGCATGACCCACATGGTCAAGTTTTCAGCGATAAACCTACCCCTTTGCGAGCTGCTGATATTCGCACCACCTTCGATTTGAATCACATCCCTTTCGTCATGCGGACGGATTACCAATCTCTTGCTCCAGCGAATGGCCCATGAGTCATCAGGGGAATCCATCTGCGCGATGCCGATCCCCTCAGCGATCATCCAGCCTAAACGCTTGACGCTCGTCGGCCCCGTTGTTTGGATAAGATCGGGATTTTGCAACTGTACCTGGGGCGATGATACTTGGAGCGCCTCACGTCTCAGATGAACCCGAGACGAATTTCGAGGTGCTGTTCCCGGAAGGGCGTTGCTCAGTGTGACCATGCCATGGACGAAGTCCATCAAAAGGTATTGGCCTTGAGCCTCCGCCTGCATACCAGGGGCCTTCATTTGAACCCAATTCGACTGATCGGTGTAATCGCGACCAGGGGCACCCACAGCTTCGAGCCGATCGATTTTCCACTTACCATCCGACGCGGCAGGATCGATATCTTTCTTTTCGCTAGGACTGGGTACGCCGAGCGTAAGCTTGAGTTCGTGGCAGTCAAACGTGTCGACGGGCAAACCCTCGACCCGATGTTCCATATGCACGCCATTTTTGAGCGTGGCAAGTAATTGATGAAACTGAAATCCGAACGTTCCTCCGCACCGGAGACTAGCTGATGCAGGTCGTTGACGGCTGTTATCGTTCTGTTGACTCGGCCAAAGCCCTCCGGCAGGGAGCGACATGTCGACACGGTCTACGTAGAACAGTTCAAGGTAATCCAATCCTGGGAAGGGTGATGGATCAGGAGGAGCCGAAGCGGGTTGCTCGGACAAAAGGTCACGATCCATGTAGATCGATAAGTAACGCCCTTCGATGTACGAGTTGCCGATCCGCATCTTGATCGCTTCGGTAGTCCAAACCTGGCGCCGGTCGATGCGCATGTCTTTGGTCTCAATCAGCAGTTCGCCTGCATTGCTCGACGCATCGGCAGGCGAGTAGATCTTGATTTCGCCTAGCAATTGCCCACTGACGATTGGAGGCGGATTCCCGGATGCCCAATCGAAAGGTTTCTTGAATTGAATCTCCGCTCCCTTTGGGTTTTCGATGAAGATTGCGCGTTGGCTGCCATCAGCAGATCGCTGTGGGACCACTATGGTCAAGGGCTTGAATCGCCAGCGAGTGTCGCTGATCTGCTCTCTTGTTTGGTACAGCAGGATGCATTCGTCACGCTCGATGACAAGGGGATTGTTTCGTTGCCATGCCGTCGCTATGAAGTAAGGCTCCCACCAGTTCGAGCCGACGGATATCGGTTGCTGATTTCCCACAAATCGCTCAGAGCCATCGCTCCGGAGAGGTTCCAAGTAAGGGACGGCAAGGAACTGGTAGGTCGCAAATGCGACCATCAATGGCAGGAAAACCTGGAGATAATAGCGGAGGAGTTTCATGCGAGGCGATTTGGGACAAAATCCTCCCAGAGGCTCTTCGCCTTCAGAAGTCGTTCGATCAATTCACGAACCGCGCCGCGACCGCCGGGGGCTTGGGTGATCCATTTCGCAGCCTGTTTTACCTCAGGTGCGCCGTCGGCAACCGTCACGCTCAGTCCGACATCGTACATGACAGCCAAGTCGGGAAGGTCATCCCCGATGTAGCAAACTTCTCGAGGTTCCACCCGCGCTTGGGCAATCATCTCTTTGGCTGCGCTGACTTTTTCGGAGTACCCTTGGCGAACCATTTGGATACCCAATTCCGCAGCACGCAACTTTACGACCTGCGAATTGCGGGCTGTCAGCAACCCGAATTCAAACCCGGCCTTGAGCCAGAGTTTGATCGCATATCCATCGCGAACATAGAACGATTTGCTTTCAACGCCGGCATTGTCGATAACGATTGAGCCGTCGGTCAAAACGCCATCGACATCGGACAGAATAAGTCGGATCGGTTTCGCTATTTCCGCATCGCGTGGTGCCACGTCAGTTCTCCCGGTTGATTGAATCCGTCTTGATTGAATCCAGGTATCCCGATCACTTCAAAGGGCCGAAGATTCGGAGTGTTGTTGGTCCATCAAGCCATTCATCGTCCCCGCCGATCTTGCTAGCTGAAGAATTTGTCTCCCCAGCCGTCCGTCGATCGGTGGGTTCCGCGTCCCCCACGGTCTGACTTTCTAATCCAAGAAGGTCGGTGATATCGAGCATGCCAACGGGACGATCCTGAGAGTCGATTACTGGGAGTTCGCTGATCTTTCGACGAGTCATCATCTCGATTGCGTCGATGAGTTTTGCCCCAGAGCGAATGGCGGAAAAATGTGTTGTCATTCGTGTCGATACCGGTTGATCCAATTCCGCTTCGCAACGTTGCTCTAGAATTCTCGCGAGATCGCTGTCTGTGAAAATACCTTGCAAATGATGTTCATTGTCGAGGATCATCACGGCTCCAGATCGCCGTCCAGGACGCGAGGCCTCGACAAGTGTTTCGCGAATCGAAGCATCGACTCTCCCGATGCGGCACTCCGATAGCGGCCGCATCAGGTCATCGACGAACGCTAATTTTTGTCCGAGTGCACCTCCGGGGTGCAACCCAGCGAAATCTTGAATCTGGAACCCTTTGACCTCGCTGACGACCAACGCGAGAGCATCACCAAGAGCTAGCATTGCAAGGGTGCTTGTGGTCGGTGCGAGATTGTGACGACAAGCTTCGCGAAGCGGTGGAAGGATCAGACTGATATCTGCGGCCTGGGCAAGCGGGCTGTTGCTGCCACTGGTGATCGCGATCAATCCGGCAGCGCGTCGAGTTAAGTGAGGGAGCAAGTCGACGATTTCCTGGGATGATCCACTGTTGGACAGAATCAGTAGCAAGTCCTTCGCGCTCACGGATCCAAGGTCGCCATGGATCGCTTCAGATGGGTGCAGGAAATGCGAAGGAGTTCCCGTCGATGCGAAAGTTGCCGAAAGCTTCCTGCCGATCAAACCCGCCTTGCCAATACCGGAAACAACAAGTGAGCCAGGGTTTTTCGCGATCCGATCGACAGCCATTGCAAATTCATCGTCAATGCACTCGATCATCTGCCGCAGTGCGAGAGTGCCATGCTCGATGATCGATCGCGCTCGTTCCACGCGAGCGGCCTTCTCCAATTGAGTTGCCTTGAGCTTCCTTGCCGGTGTACCCATCCCCAGTCGCCAATCCTTGCGAGTCTCTTGGAACTCGGGAACCTGTCCCGATGACTATGTGAAACGCTGCAAGAATAGCAAGTCCCCCACTGTGGAACAACGCCGAACGCGATGCAGTCAAAAGCCTTATCTTGACATCAAAGTAAACATGGCACCGAATACTTTGGGGTGGGGTTTGCTAGCATAGGTGCGTTACAATAGGTGCCACCTACAATAAGTGCCAGGCACCCAAAACGTTACAACACTCACAATAAGTGCCAGGCACTTACAATAGGTGCCAGGCACCCAGAAGCGATAGGTGCCAGGCACCCAAAAACAACCATGGAAAGGGTTGCGGATCATCATCCTGTGAATAACTCAAGCCATTCGCCATCCAGCCTGCCAATGATAGCATTGGCGTCCGCATCAATGGCGCTTGGTGCTGCTACTATGTTTGCCTTGCAACCGATGATTGGCAAACTGCTTGCTCCTTGGTTGGGAAGCGTTCCTGCGGTATGGACGACTTGCATGCTCTTTTTTCAAGTCGTTCTCCTCGGGGGATACATCTATGTTCATTGGCTCACCAAACGATTTTCTCTTCGGAATCAGTTTCTAATCCATGGTGCTTTGGTTGCGATGTCTCTCTTTTCTCTGCCGCTTGGACTGCCAGCGTTCATGACGAGCAACATTCCCGAAGCGGGGTTTCATGCTCAGTGGATTTTCATCACGCTTTCGCTCTGTGTTGGAGCACCTGCCTTCGTACTGGCTTCGACCGCCCCCTTGGTTCAGGCATGGTTCGGCAAGACCACTCACAAACTGGCGTCCAACCCCTATCCACTTTACGTCGCCAGCAATGCTGGAAGCCTTATTGGATTGCTCAGTTACCCGTTCCTCATCGAGCCGAATCTGACTCTCACGACACAGCGCATCACTTGGAGTTTGTCTTGGTTGAGCTATGTGGTCCTGCTCGGTATTGTAGCCCTTCAGTGCTGGCGATATCGCAAACACACGATCAACTTCGAGGGGCCGCCACAGCCTGCATCCGATTCGATGGACGAGACAAGCGAAGTCCGTTTCAACATCGGCATTTCGCAAAAGCTGAAGTGGCTGGCACTAAGTTTCGTACCATCCAGTTTGCTTCTTGGGATTACGAGCCACATTACGACCGATATTGCAGCGATGCCGATGTTGTGGACGATACCTCTGGCGATCTATCTGATGAGTTGGACGTTCAGTTTTGCGGACTATGCTCCGTGGCTCCATCGGGGCATACAATGGAT
>CAYXFO010000006.1:0-31704 GCA_964464255.1 uncultured Pirellula sp. | reverse complement strand
CAGTCATCCCGTACGGATGACCGATGGAGATCGAGCCTCCGTTGACGTTCAGTTTATCGGGATCGATACCGAGTCGATCTCGGCAGTAGATCACCTGTACCGCAAAGGCTTCGTTCAATTCCCATAAATCGATGTCGGAAACCTTGAGCCCGTGACGTTGGAGCAGCTTGGGAACAGCGAAGACCGGTCCGATCCCCATTTCGTCGGGCTCGCAACCCGCTACTGCGAAACCGCGAAAAGCGACCTTGGCTTGGATACCTAACTCGTCCGCTCGCTTCCGCTCCATCAACAGAGTCGCAGAAGCACCGTCCGACATCTGCGATGAATTTCCTGCCGTGACGCTACCCAGACCGCTCTTTGGATCAAAATACGGCTTGAGTCCCGCCAGCCCCTCCAAGGTCGTGTCCGGCCGATTGCATTCATCCCGATCGAGGAAATGTTCCTCTTGACCAGCAACCGCTCCGGTCTTCTTGTCGAGGATGGCTCGAGTCACCTGAATGGGTGCAAGTTCCTCAGCGAAGAATCCTTCTTCTTGGGCGCGAGCCGTACGCTGTTGGCTGCTGAGCGCGTATTCGTCCTGAGATTCGCGGCTGATCTTGTAACGCTTGGCCACCACTTCCGCGGTATCACCCATCACCATGTAGATCGCTGGCTTGCGAGCGTACACCCAAGGATTAACCGCAAGTTTGGGATCGATCTGCAGCATGTGCATCGCGGTGATGCTCTCGACTCCGCCGCCAATCGCGGCAGCCGCCCCCTCGTGAATGATTTCGTGAGCCGCGATGACGATCGCCTGCAAGCCCGACGAACAAAAACGATTGATCGTAAGCCCAGCCACACTCGCGGGCAATCCAGCTCGAACGGCTGCGATGCGGGCGACGTTCAATGACTGCGGGCCATGATGGTCTGCACAGCCGAGAACGACATCCTCGATCTCGTTGGGATCCAGCTGTGGCGTTTTGCGCAGCACATCTTTGATGCAATGAGCCGCAAAGTCATCCGGTCGAGTCATGTTCAAGGAGCCGCGAAATGATTTTGCGAGCGGAGTGCGGGAACTTGCAACAACAACAGCTTCTCTCATTCTGTTTCTCCGGGAATAGATGTTACGCGAGCCAAATCGGTTTCGTATCGACGATAGGCAAAAATAAACAGAGGGATAGCGATCAAGCTGGCTTGGGCGGCCAGGAATATACCGAGCGTATAGCTCTTGAGCCCATTGGATAGCACAGCGGCGATGACAGCTCCTAACGACGCCCCCAGAATGTTCAATCCGATCAGCAAAATGGCGACGGTCGTAGCTCGAAATCGAACCGGAGTCAGCTCTTGAACGGTCGCTAGAACCGGACCATACCAAATCGTCACCAAGATGAAACTGATGCAACCGCAAAGAGCGAGCAAGAAATAGGAATCGCCGGGCAGGAATCGAAAGGCGATCGCAAACGGAGCGATCAAAAGCTGCGAAGCGACCACTGCCAGCAGACGACCTCCCGATCGATACCGATTGAAAAAATCACCCAACCACCCACCAAAAATATTGCCGAAGCATCCTCCGAAGAGGAACAGGATCCCGAGAAAAATCGGTGCACCTTGCTTCGAAAAACCACGTTCCGCGTTCAACCAAAAGGAATCCAGCCATGCCGCACCTACGCTGATATTGATGCAGATGCCGCCGAGCATCGTCATCGGCAAGGCAGGCGCTTTACACATGATCCTCCAGATCTCGCCGCACAATTCGATCAACGATCGCCGCTGATCCGGAAGGGAAGGAGAAAGTTTGCCCGCATGCGTTTCGGTCCCGCCGCGGCGAGGGTCTTTGAACAAGAGCAGGAAACCGACCATCACTAACCCGATCCCTCCCAGGCCGACAAAGCATCCTCGCCACCCAATCCACGGAATCGGCCAAAGAAGATTGGCAATGATCAAGCAGAGGCTCGCACCGATGGGAATGCCAAGATAGTAAAGTCCGAAGGCGAGCGATCGTTGACGAGGTCGGAATACATCCGCCAGCATGGCGATCCCAGCAGGCGTAAGCGTCGACTCGCCAAACGCCACGAAAACTCGCGCGAACGCCAGTTGCGAAAAATTCTGTGCGAAACCGCTCGCCAACGTCGCGCCGCTCCAGACGAGCAGTCCTAATGCGATCAGACGTGGGCGATGCGTGCGATCCGCCAACGCCCCCAGATACAAACCAGCCATCGAATAAACGATGGAGAACGCGTAACCAGCCAGCAGTTGAATCTGCAGATCCGTGAGTTTTAATTGAGGGTCATCGCGAAGCGGAATTTGGAGACTGGTAATCAACTGGCGATCGATGAAATTAACCACGTTCAACGAAGTCAGCAACGCAAGAATGGGCCAAGCCGATGGGAGAGTCGATTCTTCGCGCGGTGACGGCATGGAATGGATCGCGATCGAACTTGGATTACCAAAGATGGTTTACCGTGCAACCGAAATATTGTGATGTCGGCTCTGGAGACGAGAAGATTACGTTACCGACCGGACGGTAGCTATGCAAGTCCCCGCGGATTCGCCCGCTGTTTTCAAGGGCCGTTTTCGCGCAATGTTTTTTCGTAGGGCGCCCTCTTACCAAAACAGCACCTGATCCATGCTCTTTCGGATCTCGTCAATCGTCCAGGGATCGAAGCTCGTTCGCTTGATTAATCCGTGAGTTGTCATCACCCGGTAGGAGAATAGTTCGTTCCCTTCGATACCAATCGTTTGACCCGTGATGTGTTGCGCCGCGTCCGAGGCGAGGTAGGCTGCTACGGGGGCGATGAACTGGGGACCGTAATTCGACGTGGAAAGTGCGGCCTGCTGATCCTTGGTTCCAGGGATCGACTCCATCATCCGGGTCATCGCCGCGGGTGCGATCGCGTTGACGGTGATCTTATGCTTGGCCAGTTCGATGGCTCCGACGCGAGTCAGATTGTAGAGACCCGCCTTGGCAGCCCCGTAGTTGGCTTGACCAAAGAGTCCTAACAGCCCTGATAACGACGAGGTGTTGATAATCCGTCCGCCGCGACCTTGATCCTTCATTACACGGGCCGCCGCCTGAAGGCAGCTGAATGATCCCGTCAGGTGGACTTGAATCACTCCGTTCCATTCTTCTTCCGACATATTCAAGATCGTGCGGTCGCGGAGAATCCCGGCGTTGTTGACGAGAATATCCAGTCCGCCAAAGGCATCGACCGCCGATTGAACAATTCGCCGAGCGCTTTCGAACGTTCCTACCGCGTCGTGATTGGCGACTGCTTGACCACCCGCTTCGCGAATCTCTTCGACGACACGCGATGCAGCGTCGCTTGAACCCGTGCCATCAGCCCCACAGCCGATATCGTTCACAACAACCTTTGCCCCTTCGCGAGCGAACAGCAATGCATGCTCGCGACCAATACCTCCTCCAGCCCCCGTAATGATCGCAACCTTGTCCTGCAAAGCACCCATAGACCTATTGATTCCCTAGCGATTGATGAACATCTAAAAACGGCAACTCAAGCCTTCCTCTGATTCTTCGGTACAACGGACTTCCCAGTCCGTCGTTGGATCGGGGGACCGCTCATGCAGTCTGTCCTCAAGACATCGCCCAAAAGCTTCACCCTTTCTTCCAATCGTCCGCCTGCACCATTCCAATCTGAAACCTTCTACGCGGTAGCTCCGCCGTCGATCACGAATACTTGTCCCGTCACATACGAAGCTTCGTCGGAGGCCAGATAAAGCGCGGCATGACCGATTTCATCAGGCTGTCCAATGCGCCGAATCGGTTGATTCGACTTGACCGCCTTTTGTACATGCTCGTCCTTCCAGAGAACTTCGCTGAAGTCGGTTTGGATCAACCCCGGGGCAATGGCATTGACGCGTACACCATGCGGGCCGAACTCTCGAGCCCAACTGCGGGTCATCATGATCAGCCCGGCCTTCGTGAAGCTGTAAAGCAAGCCTTGGGGCTGCGGTTGCAAGCCCGAAATGGACGCGATGTTGATGATCGAGCCGCTAGTGCCGCGATCAATCATTTTGGGTACCGTCAAGCGAATCATTCGAAGCACTGCTTTGATATTGATCTCGACCATTTTGTCGAGCATTTCATCGGTCACTGCGAGCGATGGACCTTGACCGATGTTGGTGGCGCTGTTGTTGACGACGATATCGATCGGGCCGAGTTGGGATTCCGTTTCGCGAACGAGTCTTTCCAACTGATCGAGCCGGCCGACGTGGCATTCGATCGGCAGAACCCGACCGGGCAACGACTTGAATTCGTTCGCTGTCGCAATGAGATTCTCCATCTTGCGACTGGCGATCACCACTCCCGCCCCAGCCTCCACAAATCGCTTCGCAATCGCCTTGCCGATACCTCGACCACCGCCGGTGACGATCGCGGTTTTTCCTTGGAGCGATATCGAAGAGCTCATCGTATGCTGTTTCTTATTCCGAACGTGTTGTTCCCATGCGGGGAACCATGACTAGATCGAAGCCCGACACGTTTGCTCGCCGTTGCTTGACAGCCCCTCGACCCCGGACTTAAAATTTACCGACCGGACGGTAGCTTTGCAAGGAATGGATGCCATCGAATCCCGCGTCATCGCTTTATTACTTAAGGACTACGAGAAGGACCCTGACTATGTCCCCGAACGACTCCCAGCAAACGCATCTGACGGGTGGGAATTTTTTGTTGCGCGAAACCAATCCAACGCTGGTCTACACCCCGGAAGATCTCTCGCAAGAAGCCCGCATGATCGCGGATATCGCATTGAACTTCATGGAGCAATCGGTCCTCCCGGAAACAGAAGCCTTGGAAAAGCAGGAGCCTGGTTTAGCGGTCAAACTCTTTAAACAAGCCGGTGAACTAGGTCTTCATGGGTTGGAAGTCGCCGAAGAATTCGGCGGTACAGGTCTCGGAAAACGAGACTCGTTGGGTGTGTCTGCGCAGTTCAATCGATTGGGTGGGTTCGGGGTTACCTGCGGAGCCCACGGCTGTATCGGTACCATGCCACTGGTTTACTTTGGCACCCAGGAGCAGAAGGAAAAATATCTCGCGAAGTTGGCAACTGGCGAATGGATGGCTTCCTATTGTCTGAGCGAGGAGTCGTCGGGCTCCGATGCGCTCGGTATGAAAACCAAGGCCCATCTCTCGCCCGATGGGAAATCGTACGTTCTCAATGGAACCAAGATGTGGATCAGCAATGCCGCTTGGTCCGATCTGTTCACTGTATTTGCAAAAGTCGATGGTGAGCATGTAACGGCGTTCCTGGTGGAAAGAACCTTTCCTGGCGTTTCGTTTGGCAAGGAAGAGCACAAGCTGGGTCTCAAGTCCTCCTCGACACGGCGCGTCATCCTCGAAAACGTTCATGTACCAGTCGAGAATGTGCTGGGCGGGGTGGGAAAGGGTGCCTACATCGCCTTCAATATTCTTAACTTCGGACGCTTTTCTCTTGCGTCGGGCGCGGTCGGTGGAGCGGCGGAAATGATCCGAGTGGCAACCCGCTATGCCAACGAACGGACGCAATTTGGTCGACCGATTGCCTCCTTCGGCCTGATCCAACAAAAGCTCGCCGATATGGCGGCTCGCACGTTTGCGACAGAGAGTGCAGTTTATCGAACGGCGGGAATGATCGACGAGGTCATGGCGACCGGAGAGCAACTCAATATGTCGGATCTCGTCTTCCCACGCGGTTTGGAGGAGTTCGCTGTCGAATGCTCGATCCTCAAAGTAGCCTGCTCCGAGGTGCTCGACGATGCGGCCGACGAAGCCCTCCAGATCCACGGTGGCTACGGATTCTCCGAAGAATATGCGCCAGCCCGCGCCAGTCGCGACGCGCGAATCAATCGCATTTTTGAAGGGACCAACGAAATCAATCGGCTCTTCATCCCGACCACTTTGCTCCGGCGAGCCGAGCGTTCGCGCTTTCCGCTCATGCAGATCGCCAAAAACGCTCATCAACCAATCGAGCGAGACCCGCGAACCAACCATGCGGATCATCGGATCGCAGCCGAAGGGGTGCTCTGTAACGCCAAGAAACTTGCGTTGAACATGCTTGCAACCGCAGCGCTCAAGTTCGGGCCAAAGATCGTGGAGCAGCAAGAAATCCTAGCCGCGTTCGCCGATCTCGCGATCGAAATTTACCTCGGTGAAAGCGCCCTGTTGAGGACCAAGAAAAGGAATGAGCAGAGCGACCAGGATTCCGTCATGTCGATGCTGACCCTTGTTTTCATCTCCGACAGTTTGAGGCGGTGCGAGCATCGGGCATGCACCGCGTATGCAGCCCTCTTCACCGGCGAAGCGCTCGATGCACAACTCGCCACCGTCCAACGTCTCTGTTCGTGGAATCCACCCAACGTGATTGAATTGCGACGCAAAATCGCTGAAAGGCTCAGCAGCGCCGGTGATCTCGCTTCCATGCTCCAAGAATCGCTGACGATGGCCAAGTCGTAAAGCTTCCGAACGAAGAGCAGGATTTTTCCATGACTGAGATTGCGTCAGGTATTCAATGCATCGATCTCAAGTACCAGGGACTCGATCACATCATTGCAACGGCGGTTGTGGAAACTACAGACGGCCTTCTGTTAGTCGACCCAGGGCCATCGGTCTGTTTGCCGCGACTGAACAATGAACTCGACCGATTGGGGATCGCATGGCCGGATATTTCAGGGCTGCTGCTCACCCATATTCACCTCGATCACTGTGGGGCGAGTGGGTCGCTGATGCGGGAACATCCTCGACTCAAGCTCTACGTGCATGAACGTGGCGCGCCTCATATGGTCGATCCGAGACGACTTCTCGAGAGCGCGAAACAATTATACGGAGATGCAATGGACCGGCTCTGGGGGCCGTTTCTTCCGGTGCCTTCGGATCGGCTGATCGTGCTGAAGGGAGAAGAGCGATTGAAATTCGATTCGCGAGCCATCGAGGTCGCTTATACGCCCGGTCACGCTTCGCATCACGTCTCCTTTCTCGATGTCGAAACAGGAGTGGCGTTTTGTGGCGACGTCGGCGGATTGCGGTTGGCTGGTTTTTCGAGCATTCTGCCTCCTACTCCTCCTCCCGATATCAACTTAGAACTCTGGGAATCGAGTATCGAACGTCTTGAGCAGTGGTCCCCCTCGAACTTATTTCTCACACACTTCGGAATGCTGGACAGCTCGCCATCGGAGCATTTGACCCGTTTGAAAACTCAGTTGAAGCTCTACGGAGATTGGGTCAAGGCACTGTCGGACTCATCGATGAGCGAAGCCGATCGGATCAGCGCGTTTATCGATGAAGTGACTCGTGAACTTCGGTCTGAAACTTCGGAAGAGGGTATGGATTTTTACCTGAAAGTGGTCCCCTTGGATCTCTGTTATCTGGGTCTGCAACGCTACTGGAAGAAAAAAAGCATCACGTCACCACTTACGCCTCCGTAGGTTCCGAGAAATAAAAACTATTGAGCGCACGCTCCCGGGTTGGAACTGTGGCAAACGTTGTAGGGTGCAGTGCGATTCAACCCGGATGCTCGCGCATCTCGGCTGACATTTGCAAGTAGCGAAGGTCGACACTTGTAGCTACCGTTGATAGCCCCAAGTATCGCGGTTCGCGCGCAGACGCACACTAGCACAACATCAAGCTTGCAATTTTCTCACGCTGCCATGTCGCATCGCCGAACAGGAACTCGCAGATCTTGATTCGCTTCAGTAAGAAATGGAGGTCATGTTCCCAGGTGAAGCCGATACCTCCGTGGACTTGCACGCCGCGGTGCGCGACTTCGCGTCCTGCATCCGAGCAATAGGCTTTCGCGATCGCAACCGCCTTGTTTGCATCCGGTGAGTTCGAGTCGAGCGCCCAGGCGGCATAGTAGGTCGCCGCCCGTGCGCTCTCGGTCATCAGCAGCATATCGGCGCATTGATGCTGGACTGCTTGGTAGCTTCCGATTGTCCGATCGAATTGCTTTCGCGTCTTGGCATAGTCCAGTGCGGTCTCACGAATCCACTGCATGGCACCTAGCATCTCGGCACAGACAGCCAACGTAGCGACTTGTATCGAATGTTCGATGGCCGATCGCGCGGTCTCGCCGGTCGCGACAATATCGTCGTGCGACACGGCAACATCCTTCAACACCACGTCATACAGTTTTCGGGTGGCATCCATACTCCGCGTCTCCACACAGGAGACTCCCGAAGCCTGAGTCGACAATGAAACGATAGCAAGCTCTGAACCGCGCCGGACAACACATAATAAAATGTCCGATTCCTTGGCATCCAATACCAAGGTCTTTCGACCGTTGAGCTGCCAAGTGTTCGATGTGGATTTCAACTCGGATTGAATATGGTCTAAATTCCAGTCGCTCCCTTCATCGATCAACGCGACCGTCCCCTTTCTTTCCCCGGACGCAATCGATGGAAGGGTTGAGCTGACGACTTTGCCTTCGAGTCTCGCCATGAGCGTTGCTGCCCATGTTGTGGCCAAGTAAGGACTCGGCACGCATCCGCCCCCCATGGCTTCCGAGACAACCACTAATTCGACAAGCCCGAGGCCCAGTCCACCGCAATCCTCGTTCAGATGGATTCCGATCCAGCCCTGATCCGCGATCACTTGCCAAAGCGATTCGTCATACGAGGCCCCTCCATCAACCCAGGCGCGGACGCTGCTCAGCGGATAGTGTTTTACAAAAGTAGCTCGGACCGTATCGCGTAGGAGTTTTTGTGGCTTCGAGAGATCAAAGTCCATAAAGCGAAATCCCTTCTAAGGATGAATGGACGTTCTTCAGTAGCTGCGAGGTAACCCGAGCACACGTTGAGCCAGGATGTTGCGTTGAATTTCGCTGGTCCCGGCCTCGATCGTGTTGCCGCGTGAACGAAGGTAGTTGAATCCCCATCGTCCCTCGTCGAAATCCAACGATTGCCCCGAGAGTCCAAGAATCTCCAGATAAAGCTGAGTGTTGCGCTGATTCATTTCGCTCCAAAACAGCTTGAGAATGGAGCCTTCGGGACCAGGGGCGTGAGCGTTGCTCATACCGGATAATGTCCGCAGCGCGTTCAAACGAAAGACTTCGAGCTCCAGATGAGCCTGAGCAAGCTTCTGTCGAACGATCGGATCCTCAGTAATCGCCCTGCCATTGCGCTTGATCGTCTTCGCCCGGGCAACAAGCAAGTCGAAGTCTCGTTTGAACATCAGGTACAAAGGGGTCCCGAGGTTGGCTCGCTCATTCCCAAGCGCGGTGAGCGCGACACCCCAGCCTTCATTGACCGCACCTAAGACATTGGCCACCGGGACTCGCACATCGGTAAAGAACAATTCATTGAATTCCGAATCCCCAGTCATCATCTTCAACGGCCGAACCGTGATACCTGGGCTTTTCATATCCACCAAGAGGCATGTCAGGCCTTTATGCTTAGGGGCTGTCGGATCGGTTCGAACGACGAGCATGCACCAATTCGCTATGTGACCAAAGCTCGTCCAAATCTTTTGTCCGTTGACAACGTAGTGATCCCCATCGATCACCGCTCGGGTATTCAGTGAAGCCAGATCGCTTCCGGCATTCGGTTCGGAGAAACCTTGACACCAGATGTGATCGCCCATCAACATCGGTTTTAAGAATTGCTGCATCTGAGCTTCGGTTCCGACCGAGATGATGGTCGGTCCCACCAAGCCTTCTCCGATGACTCCGAGCCGATCCGGGGCACCGACCATCGCGAGTTCCTCCTGAAAGATCGATTGCTCGATGACGGTGGCTCCTCGTCCTCCATGTTCTTTAGGCCATGACAATCCCGCCCAGCCACCATCGAACAACGTTCGTTGCCATTTTCGCAAGTAGTCGTGGTGAGCTCGCCTGGATTCCGGGTCTTTCAATGGATTGGCCCACGGCGCCGGTACGTTCATCTTCAGCCATGCACGCACCGCATCGCGAAATTGAGTTTCTTCTGCGGTCAAAGTTAGATCCATTTAACTACCTTCCAATGAGTGTCGCACAAGCTCTGTGCGCCATCTGCCCACAAACAATCCACGTGGGCGATGACGCTCGCGGCGAGCCCGAGCGATCTGGGATTTATGATTCATCGCGGACCGCATCCCAAAGCAGTTCTGCCACGTCTTTTACCTGGATCGGTTGCTGGGGCGGATCGGCGGACTGAACCGTCTTGATTCCATCCTCGAGCATCGTCATGCAGAACGGGCAGCCGACCGCTACGACATCTGCACCGGTCGACAAGATTTGACGGGATCGTTCGTGATTGACTCGTTGGTTGGCTGGCTCGTCGACGAAACTCATTCCACCTCCACCTCCACAGCAAAAACTCTTCTCGCGGCTCTGCTGCATCTCAACACTCGGACGGCGACTTGAGAGTTGAACCAGTTGTCTTGGTTCGTCAAAGACCTTGTTCTGTCGCCCGAGATAGCAGGGGTCGTGAAAGGTGATCTTGGACTCCGATCGGGCCTTCGGCGAAAGCTTTCCTTCCTTCACCAGCTGATCGAGCAACTGGCTGTGATGCAGAACCTCATAGTTTCCGCCGAGTTCGGGGTATTCGTTTCGAATCGTGTTGAAACAATGCGGGCAGGCGGTCACTAAAGTCTTTACCTGATAACGTTCCAAGGTTGCGATGTTTTCACGAGCCATGTTTTGAAAGATGAACTCATTACCCATACGACGGGCTGGATCCCCTGTGCATCGTTCTTCGCGACCGAGGATCGCATACCTGACTCCCGCTTTCTCGAGCAACTGAGCCATAGCGCGGGTAACACTCTGGTTGCGTTCCACGAGCGCGCCCCCGCAGCCAACCCAGAGCAACACATCGCATTCGCCAACGTCTGCAAGCTGCGGCACATTGAGATCCTTGGTCCAATCGAGCCGCGAGAACTTCGTTCCTGAATAGGGATGACCACGAGCCTCGAGGGAACCAATCGCCGTTTCCATACCATCGGGAACGACAGCCTCCTCCATCGCCAAATGGCGACGCATATCGACAATCTTTGGCATTTGAGCGATTGAGACCGGACACGCCTCGACACAGGCGCCGCAAGTCGTGCAGGCCCACAAGGCTTCCGGAGAGAGGTTTTGGGTCGCGTCGATCACGGGAGCGGAGAAGTCCTTGGTCGTGTGCGAAAGCTCCTGCAAATCGAGAATCACATCCCGAGGTGACAGGATCTTTCCAACCGTGTTGGCTGGGCAGACGGCCGTGCATCGTCCGCATTCCGTGCAGGCGTCGAGATCGAGCAAGTCCTTCCAGGTAAAGCCGCCAAGCGAATTCACTCCAAGGGGGGCATCGCTCTCGAAATCGATTGGCTTGAGCGAAGCTCCGATCGGCTTCAAAGGTGCAGTGTAAAGATTGAGGACGGCGGTGATCGGATGAACAAGCTTGGTGTACGGTGCCCAGGCCAATCCGACGAACACCAAGCCCATATGAAACCACCAGGTGATGACATGCGCCCATTGCATCGAAGTGACCGACATCCATGATTTCGACATCATCGCAACCAAGTAGCCAAAGGGAGACCACGCGCCCCACGGATCATTCGTCGCCGCGATCCGCCAGCCTTCCAACAGGAAGCCAGTTACAGAGATCACCAGCAACAAAACCAAGATCATCGAGCCTTCCCAGCTGTGGACCAATTGCTTTGAGGGAAATAGCCAGCGTCTTCCCGCGGCAAGCGAGAGCCCCAGAATCGTGAAGGCTCCGAAAATATCGACTACGAGCGACTGGAACCACAAATAGAATTGCCCCTGCATGATCGGAAGACCGAAGTCGTGATGGATGAAAACCACGGTCGTGGCGATCGTCAGAATGATCATTCCCCAAAAGATCATCGCGTGAAAGAAACCTGCAAAGCGATGTCGCCATGTCGCTTGCTGGACGACACCGTGCCGGAAGACCAATTGCAATCGTTCCCACGGTTGATCGAACCGATTTTCGGGCCGACCGCGGCGCCAGGCAGCCAGTCGCCGATACAAACCATATCCAGCGATCAGCAGCGTCGGAACCAACAAGACATACATCACCCACACATGAGTCACGTTCCACATGACTTCGCGGGTTGGGATTTCGCCGTTCATGCTAACAACTCGACCAGCTTGTCGCGCAGTGGACCGACGACTTGCCGATAATCACCGACGAGTCCGAATTGACAGTGCTGAAAAATAGGGGCATCCGGATCGGTGTTGATGGCGACGATCGTTTTAGCGTCAGCGATTCCCATGATGTGTTGGCTGGCTCCGGATATCGCGACCGCGAGGTAGAGTTGCGGTGAGACTTTTTTACCCGTCTGGCCGACTTGCCATCCGGGTGGAACCCAGCCTGCATCGCATGCGGCTCGCGAAGCTGCCATCTGACCTCCGATCGCAGAGGCCAGGGCTTGCAAATGCGTGAAGGGTTCGGGGCCTCCCAAACCACGCCCCCCTGAGACAATCACCCTTGCATCCTCAAGCCTCGATGCTTCCTGGACCTCGACATGTCGATCGATCAACTTGACCTTCGAGCAGGGTTCCAAGTCGAGCGGCCAACGCTTGACCTCAGCATTCTGGGACATCGGCTGGGGGAGTTCTTGTGCGCGGGAACGAACCCAGACAACGGCGGGTGATCGGCGCAATGCGATTGCAGCGAGCGCTTTTCCACCGTAGACCGTTCGGGTGATTACCACCGATCCCTCTTCTGCGTTTAAACTCAAGGCATCGCCACCGGGTGTGCCACCCAGACGATGCGCTAGCCGCGGGACCAATTCCTGGCAATAGATTTCGTTGCCCAACAAAACCGCCTGCGGCTTCAACGAGCGACCGATTTGCGTCAGTGCAGTCAGGGTTGTCTCGCTGTGGTAGCTGGCCAGCAAGGGATGCTCCGCAACATGGACGACGTCGGCGAATTTGCTTGCGTCAGCGACCGAAGTTTCCGACGCCCCGCCGACAATCACTACCACATGTTCGACCGAACATTGTTTGGCTAGCCGTTGACCGGCCCCCAAAACGCCCAAGGCTGCACGATCGATCGGGTTCCAACCGAATAGACAACTTACGACAGATCCCACGCCCCTAGTCCCTTCCACGCATTTCTAAGATCAAGATTGAACAACGGCGACGATTCGCTTGGCAAGTCCTTCAATTCGCTCGTCCAGAGAATCTCCCGTGATAAACTCGCATTTCGTTTGCTTGGTCGGGATCGTTAGTTCGATGATCTCCGTGCTCGATAATTCATCAGCAAGTGAACTTTCATCCAAGCCAAGATCGGACAAGCTCCATTGAGTGAGCGGTTGTTTGAAGGCCTGCATTACATCGCGAGTCTTGGCGATTCGCGGTACGTTATGCTCGTTATTCGTGATCGTAAGAACCAGGGGGACCGACGCCTCGATCGCATCCGAACCCTCATCGGTTTGTCGGCGAATTTGTACATCCGTCGGCTGCGACGGATCCGCTTTTATGCCATCCACAAAGCTTAGGCAGGGCCGACCAAGCTCTTCTGCAAGGAGACCGCCGGTTTGGCCATCTCCCCAATCGCCCGATTCGCGACCAGTCAGCACGAGATCAAAGTCACCAAGCTTGCGAGCCGAAGCAGCCAAAACGCGAGCGACGGCCAAAGGGTTGGGCCGGTGCGCGAACTCATGCTTCACCAACACCGCCGTATCGACGCGAAGCGCGAGAGCTTTTCGCAACATCTCTTCGGCCGACGCCGAACCGAAGGCGATCGCTGTGATTTTGCCCCCATGCTTCTCACGAAATTGGAGAGCCGTCTCCAGTGCATTCGCGCAAAAAATATTCATCACAAGCCCTGCCCCTCGGCGGTCCGCATCGCGCCCCGCCGAATCGATCCGAAAATCTCGCACGGGCAATTCAGGATCGAGAATCTGTTTAAGGCATACAAGAATATTCATTGTGAGCGTCTCACCTTTGGCGGCGAAGTCAGAAGACCTCCGAAGAACAACTGCGTCAAATCCTCCAAGACCCCGTCCGCGGTCAAGGGACCATTGCGGTTGTACCAGCGAGGCAACCAAAGAATCATTCCGAAGAAACCAAACGTTGCCACTGTTGCATCGATATCCCGCATCTTGCCTAGGCGTTTCAGCTCCTCAATGGTTTCTCGGACAAGATCGAAATAGACTCGCTTTCGTTTCGCGATCTGCTTGTGAAGCTTTGGAGAGAGCGATGAGCTTTCGTCCGTCAATATCGGGATCGCTTTCGAGCCCTTGATCATTTCCTGCCCATGCTTGTGGATGATGAATCGCAATCGCTCTTCAGGGTCGCTGACGGACCTCGCGGGTTCAACGACCTCTTTCTCCAACCAGTCCAAGCCGAAATTGATGATGCGAAAAAGCAAGTCTTCCTTGCTCTCAATGTAGTAGTACAGACCTGCTTTGGTGATTTCCAAAGCGTCAGCCAGATCGCTCATCGATGTCGCGTCGTAACCGCGTTCATGAAAGATCTGAGCGGCCTTCCAATAAATTTCCTCCGTGCGATCCTGTGGCTCCGTTTCCTCCTTCGTTACTGATCTTGTTTTCATGGACGTTGAGTTCCCCCCGCAGAAAGTGATTGAGGGTTCCATCGACATTTTGTCGTTCGACAGCGATTCATTTGGTTTCGGGAACCGCCCAGTCCGATGGGCGGGACGGGGCTAGGAAGTTGACCGACCAGTCAGTAGAATTTTATCTTCGAAAACAGGGGGCGTCAACTGACGGCTGGCGACCACCCCGATTTTATCATACGTCAAAATACCAGCGACCGACTTCTCCCTTGATGGGCTCCGTCTCGATTTTGAAATTGACGAGGTAGCGTAGAACCATGGACGTCGAAACCGCCATCCGAACCCGCAGATCCGTGCGAGGCTTTACTAGTGAAGCGGTACCGCCGGAAACCATTCGGCGAGTGTTCGAACTCGCTCAGCTCTCCCCCTCCAACTGCAACGTCCAGCCTTGGCGCGTCTATGTAGCCTCCGGTGCGGCTCGCGATCGAATACGGAGCGCTCTGATCGAACAGGCAAAGCTTGGAACTCCATCGAATTCCGACTTCGAGTACACGGATCGATTTGAAGAACCCTATCGCAAGCATCAGGTCGAGTGCGCGGTAGCACTCTATAAAGAAATGGGGATCGGTCGTGAGGATCGGGTCGGCCGGATGAGAGCCATGCTCCGGAATTTCGAATTGTTTGACGCGCCCCACGTGGCGTTTCTTGGTATGCACAAAAAATTTAAGGAGCCGGTCGCTTTAGACGTAGGCATCTATCTCCAAACGCTCATGCTGGCCATGACCGCCCATGGTATCGCATGCTGCTCACAGGGGAGTATGCGAACGTACCCAGAAATCATTCGCCGGGAATTCGGTTTGTCACCGGACATCGGGATCCTCGTCGGACTCTCGTTTGGATACGAAGACCCCTCTGTCGATGCCAATCGAACCCGCATGACTCGTTCACCCCTCGAAGAAAACGTGACTTTCCTAAGCGAATAATTCCATGACACACTTAAAAGGTAAAACATTGCTGATCACCGGCGCCAGTCGCGGGATCGGGAAAGCGATTGGCCTTCGAGCGGCCCGCGACGGAGCAAACATTGTCATTGTGGCAAAGACTTCGACGCCGCATCCAAAACTCGAAGGGACAGTCCATAGCGCTGCTCAGGAGATGCGGGATGCGGGCGGGCAGGCCTTGGCGTGTGTCGCCGATATTCGCTTTGAAGAACAAACGCAGGCCGCGGTGAATATGGCGATCGAGACCTTCGGTGGAATCGATATCTTAGTCAACAACGCCAGCGCCATCGACTTGTCGACCACGCTCGAATTGAACATGAAACGCTACGACTTGATGCACCAAATTAATACCCGCGGCACATTCCTGACGTCCAAGCTTTGCTTGCCTCATCTCCTCAAGGCGAGCAATCCACACATCCTGAACATTGCACCCCCGCTGGATATGTCACCCCAATGGTTTGCGCACCATGTGGCTTACACCATGGCCAAATTCGGGATGAGCATGTGTGTGCTTGGGATGGCGGAGGAATTTCGTAATCAGGGCGTGGCGGTCAATGCCCTTTGGCCACGAACCACCATCGCCACGGCTGCGATCATGAATCTGCTCGGCGGTGAACAAGTGATGAAGCGATCCCGTAAGCCTGAGATCATGGCCGATGCCGCCCATGCGATTCTGACTCGCAACAGTCGCGATTGCACGGGAAATTTCTTTGTCGATGAAGATCTACTTCGATCCCTCGGGACCATTGATTTTGATGTCTATTCCGTCGTTCCCGGCGCATCGTTGCACCCCGATTTTTTCGTCGCTCCGAGCGAATCCAGGTGAGTCAATCATGGACCAAACCGACTTCTTCTTGGTGACCTCGGATCGCGTCAAGGATATTCGCCAGCGCTTGCTTGCGTTCATGGATGAACATATCTATCCCAATGAGAAGACGTACCATGAACAGGGACTTCAAGGTGATCGCTGGCAACCCAGGCCGATCATTGAAGAACTCAAAGCAAAGGCCAAGGCAGCCGGCCTTTGGAATCTGTTCTTGCCCGAAAGCGAACAGGGAGCGGGCTTAACTAATTTGGAGTACGCGTCCTTGTGCGAAATTATGGGGCGATGCGGATGGTCGGCCGAAGTCTTCAACTGCTCCGCACCTGACACGGGCAATATGGAGGTACTGGTTCGTTACGGTACGGTCGCTCAACAAGAACGCTGGCTGAACCCGCTGCTGGCCGGTCAGATTCGTTCCTGCTTCGCCATGACGGAACCGGAGGTCGCTTCCTCCGATGCGACCAATATCCAATCTCGTATCGAGCGCGACGGCAATCATTATGTGATCAACGGCCGCAAGTGGTGGACCTCAGGGGCGGGTGACCCGCGCTGCCAACTATGCATCTTCATGGGGAAATCGGATCCCACCGCGGCGCCTTACCAGCAGCAGTCGATGATCCTTGTTCCGTTCGATTCACCCGGGATCACGATCAAGCGGATGCTCTCAGTCTACGGCTACGACGATGCACCGCACGGCCATGCTGAAGTGCTGTTTGAAAATGTTCGCGTACCGATCGACAGCATGCTGCTCGGGGAAGGGCGAGGTTTCGAAATCGCTCAAGGTCGGCTCGGACCCGGACGAATTCACCATTGTATGCGATTGATCGGAATGGCCGAACGCGCTCTGGAAACGATGTGCCTGCGAGTGCAATCGAGGATCGCTTTCGGTAAAAAACTCTCAGAGCATGGGACGATTCGAGCCGATATTGCCGATTCCCGCATCGAAATCGATCAAGCGCGACTCCTGACCATGCACGCCGCCTACCTCATGGACACCGTCGGAAACAAAGTCGCACGACGCGAGATTGCGATGATCAAGGTGGTGGCTCCCAACATGGCTCTGCGTGTGATCGATCGAGCAGTCCAGGCTCACGGCGGGGGTGGTGTCAGTGACGATTATTTTCTCGCAGCAGCATGGGCCCATGCCAGAACGCTGCGACTGGCCGATGGCCCCGATGAAGTCCACCGCGAAACGATCGCTAAGTTCGAATTGCGAAGGTATTGAGCGATGCAAATTCAAGATAAAATCATCGTGGTGACCGGTGGTGCGAGCGGCATCGGCCGCGCACTGTGCCGTCGATTCGCCCGTGAAGGGGCTCGCGGCATCGTGGTGGCGGATCTGAACAGCGATGCAGCGCAACACGTAGCCGATGAGATCGGAGGTCTGGCCATCGCGGTCGATGTGGCCGTCGAATCTCAGGTGCAGTTACTTGTTCAGAAAACGCTCGATGCCCTCGGACCCATCGACCTTTTTTGTTCGAATGCCGGGATTTCTATTGCCGGGGGTGCCGAAGTTTCGGATGCCGATTGGGAGCGGATTTGGAAAACCAATTTTCTCGCGCATGTTTATGCCGCCCGCGCTGTACTGCCGAGTATGATTGCCCGAGGCCAAGGTTACCTCCTGCAAACCGCTTCCGCAGCAGGATTGTTGACGCAAATCGGTTCAGCCCCTTACTCCGTGACTAAACATGCGGCGGTGAGTTTTGCTGAATGGCTTGCGATCACCCATTACCGTCAAGGAATTCGCGTTTCTTGCCTGTGTCCACTGGGGGTTCATACCCCAATGCTCGATGAGTTGACCGGGCCGATCCGAGAACAACTCGAAGCTAAGGCGATTTCCCCCGATGCCGTCGCGGATTCGGTCATTGCTGGATTAGCAGACGAGCGATTCCTGATCCTCCCGCATCAGAAAGCCCTCGAGTACTTTCGACGCAAGGCCAGTGATTACGACCGGTGGTTGCGAGGTATGCGGCGATTGCAAACGGATATTCCGTCATGAGTCTGATGACACTCGTTCGGCATGGCCAGGCATCATTCTTGTCGGTCAACTACGACCAGCTCTCAACGACCGGCCAAGAGCAATCCCGTCTGCTCGGTCGATTCTGGGGGACACATGGTTACCATTTCACTCATGTCTTGAGCGGACCGAGAGTCCGACAAAAGCAAACGGCCAGCCTGATCGGAGAGGCCTTCCGGGAAACAGGTGGTCAATGGCCTGAACCCGTCGTGCTCGACGAACTTGATGAATATGATTTGAGCGGATTGATGACACACTTCGCACCCGTATTGGGGCAGCGAGACACGCAATTCGCGAGGTTGATCGAGGCGAATCGGCAGAGTGTGGAAACCCAAGATCGGTTCCGGGCTTTTCAGAGGATGTTCGAGCAACTGCTGGTGCACTGGCAGTCGGAAACGCTGTCGATCGACGGCGTGGAAAGCTGGAACGATTTCAGAAAACGGGTCGCCGCTGCGATAGAACATATTCGGAAAACCACACCACCGGGGAGTCGCGTTGCGGTCGTGACCTCGGGCGGTTTGATTGGAACGGTAGCTCAGTCGGTGCTCGGTGCCCCGGAACGAAGCGCTCTGGAATTGAACTGGCGAGTTCGGAATAGCTCGCTCACCGAACTCGTTTTCACTCGGGATCGGCTTTCGCTCGACAGCTTCAACGCCGTCCCCCATCTGCCCGATCCAAGACATTGGACCTACCGCTGACTCCGCTAGCCGATCCAGAATAAGGAATGAAGAGCGATGCTCATTGATCTTAACGCTCCCTTGCCGGTCCGAGAGGGTGAGGAACTGCCGATCGAGCCACTCGAAGCTTACCTCAAGGAATATCTACCGGGCGCCAGCGGTTCTTTGACCGTGGAACAGTTCTCGCATGGCCATTCCAATCTCACCTATCTATTGAAGCTGGGGGACCGAGAGATGGTCTTGCGACGACCACCTTTCGGGAACCAAGTCAAAACGGCTCACGATATGGGACGCGAGTACCGTGTGCTGTCCCAGCTACACCCCGTCTACGCCCCAGCTCCACGCCCGTTTCTGTATTGCGAAGATCCAAGCGTATTGGGGGATGCCTTTTATGTGATGGAACGTAGGAACGGTGTCATCCTTCGCAAGCAACTTCCATCAGGACTTGGGATCGACGAAACCACGGCCAAGCGATTATCGGAGGCCTTGATCGACAACCTGGTCGCGCTCCATGCACTCGACTATCACAGCGCCGGACTGAGCGGGCTCGGAAAACCCGAAGGGTACGTTCGGCGACAGGTCGAAGGTTGGTCCAAACGCCATGTCCAGGCAATGACCGAAGCTCTTCCGAGTATGGATCGCATCGCGACGTGGCTGGGTGAAAACCTACCGAAGGAGTCGCGAGCCTCGGTGATTCACAACGACTACAAGTACGACAATCTGTTGCTCCATCCCGACGATCTTACACGCGTTGAAGCGGTATTGGATTGGGAGATGGCAACGCTCGGTGATCCGCTGATGGATCTCGGCACGACGCTAGGTTATTGGGTCGAAGCCAACGATCCGGAGGAATTGCAGGCCGCCGCCTTCGGCCCAACCGCTCTGCCGGGCAATCTGACGCGATCTCAATTAATCGAGCGATATGAGGAACAAAGCGGTCATAAGGTGAACAATCCCGTGTTCTACTATTGCTTTGGCGTTTTCAAGATCGCGGTCATCATCGGGCAAATTTATGCCCGATTTGTTCGCGGTCATACCCAGGATCCCCGTTTCGCTCATCTCGATCGAATCGTCGCTGTCATGAGCCAGCAGGCCAACGCGGTCATCCAGCGGGGAGACTTGTAGGCCGAACAAAGTAGAACGACGCTCCGCGTCGTTTGCATCGAGCTTCTTGTCTTTCTTTCCGTTCTTGTTTCCGTTCTACGGAACCATGATTACAAAACCTGGACGAGTTGCTTGCCGATGTTCTTGCCGTGGAGCATGTCGAGAAAGGCTCGGGGCGTGTTCTCCAATCCCTGCACGATGGTCTCACGATACTGGAGCTCGCCCGATTTGAGCCAAACCGCGAGCTGTGTCACACCTTCTCGGAATCGCTTGGCATAGTCCAGTACCAGAAAACCCTCAACCTTGGCACGAGTCTCGATCAATTTCCAGAACAACCGCGGGCCGAGCTCCGTTTCCACCGAATTGTATTGCGAGATTTGTCCACAGATACAGACGCGAGCGTGGACGTTGAGTCGATGAAAAACGGCGTCGGTCAGCTTGCCTCCCACGTTGTCGAAATACACGTCGATACCGTTGGGGCAGAGCTCTTTCAGCTTGGTGTGGTAATTCTCTTCGCTGCGATAGTTGAACGCAGCATCGAATCGAAGCTCGTCACAGAGCAGTTTCACCTTCTCGTCGGTGCCAGCTACACCGACCACCCGGCACCCTTTGATTTTCGCGATTTGACCCGCAATGGTACCAACGGCACCCGCCGCACCCGAAACGAGGACCGTCTCGCCTGCCTTGGGTTGCCCAACATCCAAGAGACAAAAATAGGCCGTCAAACCGGGCATCCCCAGTACGCCAAGATAGGCCGATAACGGCGCAAGGTCTTGGTTCACGATATGGATGTTCGAACCGTCGCTCACAGCATAATCTTGCCAACCCAGCACCCCCTGTACATACACTCCGTCAGGGAACTTGGGATGGTTCGACGACACGATCTGGCCGACGACGCCGCCGGTCATCACCTCGCCGAGCTTTACTGGTTCGGCATACGATGCGCGGTCGTTCATACGACCTCGCATGTAGGGATCGACCGACAGATAATGGGCTCGCACCAAAACTTCGCCGGGACCAGGCGTCGGAATCGGCGATTCAATGAGTTTGAAATCGGATTCCTTGGGCCAGCCGTGAGGCCGGGACGCAAGAGTGATTTGTCGATTCGTGGAAGTCATGGGTAGCTTGGTATTTGAAAGAATTGAGTGTGAAGGAGAGTCTCGTTCTTGTCTTTTGCTCGGCGTATCTATCGTCCGGTGAACCGCGGCGGACGTTTTTCGAGAAAGTGTGCGACACCCTCCTTGAAATCTTCGCTTGAAAAGCTCTCGATCATCTCGCCGTTCGCAACATCGATGGCTTTGCCAAGCCCTTGGAACAAAGCCTCGTAGACCTGCCGTTTGATCACGCGTTGGGATCTTGGCGATGCCAAATCTGCAAGTTCGCGGGCGTAATTGCGAACGTCCTCCCGAAAACTGGCGTGCGGAAAGACTCGATTCACCAATCCCATGTTGAGTGCCTCGGCGGAATCGATGACGCGAGCAGAGTAAAGGAGGTCGAGCGCGTTGCTTATCCCGACGAGTCTCGGCAGCAACCAACTGATACCATGTTCAGCGATCAATCCACGGCGTGCGAAGGCCGTCCCGAACTTGGCCTGATCCGAAGCGAATCGGATATCGCAGTAGAGTGAAATCACCAAGCCTAGGCCAACCGTTGCACCATTGAGAGCGGCGATGATAGGTTTCGAGATCGTGGGGATGTAGGAGTATGTTTTTTGGAAATCGGCGCGGATCGTTGATTGGGAGGAACGTTCTGCCGACGCCAACTGCATTTCGTAATCGCGGGCGATTTGGGAGTCTCCGTGAAGGGAGGTCAAGAGTTCCATATCTGCGCCTGCACAGAATCCGCGGCCTGCACCGGTCAATAAGATGACTCGCACATTCTCATCGGTATCAGCTTCCCGAAGTGCCTGAAGAACCTCGCTTTCCATCACCGGCGTCCATGCATTCAGTTTTTCAGGGCGGTTGAGAGTCAGCGTGAAAATCCGATCGGTGAGATCGACCTGAATTTGTTGGTAGGTCATGGACGTTTGTTCCGTTCCTTGCTTTTGCGTGTAAGGACTCAATCGCGAGGAGATCGACGATCGATCGCGCGTCTAGAAGCTACCGACCGGTCGTTCTAGAAACAAGTTGGGCGGAGCTAGATAGGGCCAAATTCCTGATCGCTTCGCCACTCATTTTTCGCCGGCTTGGTTTTGGGGCCCTGAGAGCGCACAGCCGAAAGATATGCTGTGGTCGAACGGGATGAGGATCAAAGGGAAGGTTGATCCGACGTAAATGATTCCTTTTGTATCAATCGATTTCGGAAACAGGTCCGCAAACGAAGAAGTTGCTGGGAAAGGCTCGGGAAGGCCTGCCTCTGCCTGTTCCAGTAACCCAACGGTGTAAATTCACGGGATCGGAATTTCTGACCTGGAAGTCCAACGTCCGACTGCCTGCTTGAAATGCGAACGAGTCCTCGTCGTTCGCTGTGAATTTTTGCAGCGGATTGGATACCCGATCGATCGAGAATGTGCACAGGCTCAAGTTAGAGGGAACGTCCCTTGCTCTTGAATCAGCTCTTGAATCAGGGACGTTGATGCACCGCAAGAGCGAGATACGTTGAGGAGTCATTCACCTTCTTTGTTCGAGCAGATCAACGCGATTTGTGGGGTATTTGAGAAAGCGTGGAGCGCCCCCCCTCGCGTTTCGATAGAGCAATTGCTGTTGGAGCATCCGCAACTCCCGCGAAGATTGCTCCTCCAAGATCTCCTGTCTCGCGAATTGCGTCTCATGATGAAAGCCTCTTGAATGCGGTTTTCGAGAAACACAATTCCCTGCCCGACAGTCGGTTGATTGAAAACGCAAATACTGTCTTGGCGAATCCATCGCTTCCCGCTGAGTATGAACTGCCCGCGAAATCTCCTATTCCCAATGCGATGTTGCGAGAAGGGCAGGATAGTGAGCGAGATTTGGTTGTTGCAAAGAGGAAAGAATTTGCATTCGAGCAATCGGGAGATCGCATATACCCAGAGTTCCCCGGGTATCAGGTTTCCAAGTTGATTGGTCGAGGTGGCATGGGCAGTCCCGGGCCTGAATGATCGCTAGATGATTGCAACGGAGCCATCAACTCCATGGATGTTCGTCGCGAGCTTTTCGCGAGATACCATGCGAAGGGAATCGCATAGATCAAGCCTACGATGCCCAGCACGAAAAACGCCATTCGCCATTGGCCTCTTTCCGCCATCCAACCGCCGAACGATGACCCTCCGACGACGCCAGCGACTTGGGCAGTTGTTAGTCCTGCGACAGCCCGCGATCGCCATTTTTCAGGAGTACCTGCGGTGGTCCATGCGATGGCTGCGGGCATGAAGAGGGCTTCGGAGATCCCCATCGCAGCTCGCATCGCCAGCAGCATTGCAGCCGACACCGACAATCCCGTAGCAATAGTGACGAGACTCCATACGATGAGGCTGGCGATGATCAGCCGTCTTTTGGAAACTCGATCCGCTAAGATTCCAGCGATAGGGCAGCCGACGCCGTAAACCCAGAGAAAGAATGCACCCGTCAAACCGAGTTGCCCGTCGGTCATCGATAACTCATCCTTCAGAATCGCAAACATCGCGAAGACAGCTTGCCGATCGCAGTAGTTTAAGAAGTAGGCCACCCACATCCAAGCGACCAAGATCACCGTAGCAAGGGCTGTCGGCTCCCTTTTGGGGAGCTCTCCATTACTGACGTTGTCGCTGCGCGGCATTCTTTATCCTTCGACCTGGGTGATGTGAACGAAGAGTAGCATCAGAGTATTAGCTCCTTAGCAAGGAACCAGTCTCGGAATAAAATTAACAAGTCAGTGCGCCGAAGTGATTTGGTAGGATAGGTGGTTGTCTAGGCTAACAGGTTCTGAAAAGATTCGGCGGTGCGCCGCGCGGCGGACTCCGAGGAAGGGAGCGGGAAGACCTCGGCACTTAGGTAGCCGGTGTAGCCGATCCGCAGAAGGGCTTCCACCAGAGGCCTGGCATCCAGGTGCCCAAACCCGATCGCATGGCGATTGGTATCGGCGAAATGAACATGACCGATTGCGGAGCCTGCATGCTCGATCGCCTGGATCATGTTCGCTTCCTCAATGTTCATGTGAAACCAATCGGCCAGAATCTGCGTTCGATGCAGACCGCGAATCATGTCGGTGCCTTGCGCAAGCGTATTGCACTGGTCGGTTTCGTAACGATTGAGCGGTTCGTAAAGGAGTCGACCTGTGGAGTCTGATGCGTGACGATCGAGGGTTTCCAGAGATTCTCTCAGCAGGCCACGGCTACGATCTGGCGGGCAGTCTGGGGAGGAGCGTCCCTGCATCGACCCGATGATGGCGGCTGCCTGAAACTCAATCGCGGTGTCGATCATGCGGCGCACAAAGTCGATAGCCAGCAAGCGCCTTTCTCGGTCGGGATCGGCGAGAGTCAAACGCTCGACGAGCCATCCGGCTCCGGTTCCGAGGGCCGATACCTGCAACCCGAGGTCGTCGACCAACGCCTTGAACTCAGCCACGGGGACCGATTCCGGGGATCTCGGAAAGATTTCCACGGCGTGGAATCCAAGCTCCGAGGCAGTTTGAATGGCGGACCTCCAATCCCCGTGGAAAACAAAGGGCCCTTGGCGTGCCTCCGGAACGAGCGAAACGGTGATCGAGGAACGCATAGCCCCTTACTTTCTCTGGAATTTACGTATAATTCAAGTCTTAACACGTTCTTAACATACATCGACTAGTCGCTTACACACCAATGCGACATACTCCGACTCGAATAGTCAAAAATGTACTTTGCCAAGGGGCTTCGCGACAGCTATCCAAGCCTCGATAGGTTCTCTCCCAAGCTAGGAGTTTCTCTGTGATTTGCCACTTTCGAGCTGCGAGTCGGGTGATGGCCGGTTCGTTTTGTACAAGTTGTTTTCTTTTGATTTCGATAGTTGCCCAGGCCCAGGTGACGGTAGATCCACAGCTTCCGAGCTACAAACCGGTCGCAGGGGTGTCGGGGCAACTCAAGAGCGTTGGTTCGGACACCATGAATCCGTTGATGCTTCTTTGGACCGAGAAGTTCTCCGAGTACTACAAAGGAGTCCGTTCCGAGGTAGAGGGGCAGGGATCCTCGAAAGCCATGCCAGCGTTGATCGAAGGCTCGGCGAGCTTCGGACCGATGAGCCGCGATGCCAAGGCGAACGAGATCAGCGACTTCGAGAAGAAGTATGGATACAAGCCGACATTGCTTCCAACAGCGATCGACTTGTTGGCCGTTTATGTGCATCGCGACAATCCTTTGGATTCGGCTTCGATACAGCAGTTGGATGCGGTTTTCTCGAGCACACGCAAGTCGGGAGGAGAGGCGATCGATCGTTGGGGTCAGTTGGGACTGACGGGCGATTTTGATTCCGCTCCGATCACGATATTCGGTCGCAACGCGGCTTCCGGCACTTATGGTTTCTTCAAGGAGAAGGTTCTAGGCAACGGTGACTTCCGCAACACCGTGAACGAACAACCCGGCAGCACAGCAGTGATTCAATCGGTTGGTGAGAATCGATTTGCGATCGGATTCAGCGGCGTTGGATTCAAGACCTCGTCGGTCAAGATCCTGGCTCTTTCAGGTAAGACCGGTGAAAAGGGAGTGGAGGCGACCAGCGAGAACGCCTACAACGGCAAGTATCCACTGGCGAGATACCTGTACCTCTCAGTCAATCACAAGCCCGGTACCAACCTCGATCCACTGCGTCGCGAATTCATTCGCTTCGTTTTCAGCAAGGAAGGGCAGGAACTGGTTGCCAAGGAAGGTTCGCTGCCTGTCGATGCCAAGACCGCGGCCAAGGCGCTCAAGATGGTGGGAATCAATCCCTGATTTCCATCCACTTGTTGCTCGGAACAAGGCAACTGCGGAACTTCATCAGTGACCACACCGGATTCCACCGAAACGGCATCGACGGCTAGGGTGCACCGTCGCAACCGCAATTCTTCTGCGATGGTCCGGTTGTCTGACCGGATCGCGAAGCATGTCATCACGATTGGTGGCATCGGCACGATTCTTGTCGTGCTGATGGTGGTGGTTGTTTTGCTAGGCAATGTCGCCCCTCTGTTTCGACAGGCCCAAGTCAAACCGATTGCCGAATTGAACATCGCTGGTCGCGTGTTGGCGTTCGGTTTGGACGAGTACAACGATCTCGCCTGGTTACTGCATGATGATCCGAAGATTAGCATCGCTTCGATTTCTGGTGATTCCGAATCGTTAAGCAAACCTCTTGCCGAATATCCTCTCACGGCATCCTCGGGATCCTTGCCCAAGATCACGGCCGTCGCAGTCGACGCGAAAAATTTTCACTTGCTCCTCGGCTTTGAGGATGGAACGATTCGCCCTGCATCTGTTTCGGTCGAAGTTGCGTTTCGAAAGCTATCGGATCTGTCGACCGAAACGGGGGAATCACTCAAGGCGGGAGTGGTCGTCGATAACGGATCCATCTATCGCCTGACTGCTGGCAACTTAGTCCGACAAACGCGAGTGACTTCCGTCGATGTCCAAGACGCCATCGCTGTCTTTCAAGCTCCGATCGAGTCGCTGCACCTCGTTGTTCGGAGCGACAACTCCGGCTTCGATCCATCGACGCAGTGGTGGTGGGGCGCGAGCGCCGGGTCGCAGGTCGCCATGGGGAACATCGAGCAGAAACCGGCGATGTTCGGAGGGGGTGTACAAACAGCGAGCCGCCTATGGCGAAGCGTTAGCATCGACACGTCGCAAGCGAAGGACGCAAATAAGGTATCCGGCGTCATGGTTGCGAGCCGCGGTGATTCCCTGCAATCGATTGATGAGCAGGGAGAAATCACTTGGTGGTCTTCGGGTGACAACGAGCAATTGAGCGTCAAGCAAAACTATCTCACTATCACTGGCAGCGAGAGTCAAACGACTAGTTTCTCGCCGTTGCTTGGAGGGGGAGCTTGGCTGATAGGTGGGGTCTCAGGGCATGTGGAGTCGGTGACTTTTGCAGCCACTGATAGTGGTCAAGAGCTGTTGTCGATTCATCGTGTACCTGTAAGTCAGGGTGCGGTTTCATCGATCGCGAGTGCTCCGGAGAGTCGAGTCTTTGCCACCATCGATAGCGCCGATAGGGTCTCCCTGCGTTACACAACCTCCGAAAGTCAGTTGGCTCAATGGCAGCTTCCAGCATCGAGCAACCCTGCATTCAACGAAGATAACGGCAAGGAAGGATCGCGTCGTCGGCGATTGATGCAGTTCAATGCGAGCGGTAACGCGTTGGCTCTTTTGGATGGGGATCGATTTCGGGTTTGGGGGGTCGATGCTCCATTCCCGGAGGCTTCTTGGGGAACATTCTTCTCTCCCATCTGGTATGAGGGATATCCGGAACCTCGGCACATTTGGCAGAGCAGTACCGGGAGTGCCGAAGGGGAAACCAAATTCGGAATGTGGCCCCTCATTTTTGGGACTTTGAAGGGGACGTTCTACTCGTTGCTGATCGCTGCTCCGATCGCGCTTTTGGCAGCCATTTTCGGGAGCGAGTTCATGAGTCGCTCATGGCGACTGCGATTCAAACCGCTGATCGAATTGATGGCCAGCATACCGAGTGTGGTCCTAGGCTTTATCGGTGCGATGGTTTTGGCTCCTTTCTTGCGAGAACACTTGGCTTGGGTGCTACTATCCGGCGCGATGACTCTGTTGCTTTTTATTTTTGCGGCCCATCTTTGGATGCTTCTCCCTTCATCGCGATCGATTACCTTGCAGCGTTATCGACTTCCCTTGATGTTTTTGGTTCCGATCCTGGCCCTTTGGCTCGCTTGGTTTATTTCCCCAGGAATCGAGGGTTGGTTGTTTGGAACCAAGATGACCGATTGGCTCGGGAATCAGACGCTCGGAGCCTGGCCCGGATGGTTTTTGTTGTCGTTGATGCCGATGTCGTTGTTGGTGGTTTGGCTGATCGTCGGTCCGCTTCGATCCTGGATGGATCTCCTTTGGGGTGGACTCCCGACGCGTTATCGGTCCGTCGGTAGCTTGATGACGTTCTTCTTGGCCTGCATTGCGATTCTTTTGGTGTCGATGCTGGCGGCTACGGTGTTGACTTCGATGGGTTGGGATTCCCGTGGTAGCATCTTGGGTTCCTACCAAGAGCGAAACGCTCTGTTGGTGGGCGGTATTTTGGGATTCGCAATTATCCCGTTGATCTATACCCTCGCGGATGATGCTCTTCAGTCGGTTCCTCAGCATCTGCGTAGCGCATCGCTCGGATGTGGTGCGACGGTTTGGCAGACGACGACTCGGGTTGTGGTCCCAACGGCCATGAGTGGATTATTTAGCGCACTGATGATCGGTTTCGGCAGAGCCATCGGCGAAACGATGGTGGTTCTCATGGCTGCCGGGAACACTCCGTTGATGGATGGCAATCCCTTCAATGGCTATCGAACATTGTCGGCCACATTGGCGACTGAGTTACCGGAGGCTGCTCGCGGGTCGACCCATTATCACACGCTGTTTCTGGCAGCCCTATTGCTGTTCTGCTTCACTCTGATCATCAATACCTGCGCTGAGTGGGTTCGTATTCGATTTCGAAAGCGAGCCTACCAATTATGAGTTCTTCATCGCGCCGTCAACGCAGCAGCAATCATCTGCGGGCCCAAGGGGAACCGTTGATCTGGTTGACCGGCGGTATGTTTGCCATCGCATGCTTCATGATCATTGGCCTGCTAGGTTTCGTGCTTTATCAGGGGCTGGCAACACTCTGGCCGAGGAGCTATCTGCTCTTGGGTACTCTCGACGGCGAGTTGGTTGCTGGGGAGTATCGCGAACGCCGATCCTATGTTTTGAGTCGACAGAACCTGGACGATTTGCTCCCCAAGAGTCGAGAAGCCGCGCAATCACTATTGGACAATCGCTCTGAAGTCACCAGTCATCAGTGGTATTTGCGGACGGGAAACTTTGAAGTGATCAATCGTCACTTTCAGTTTGTGACCGAAGTCTCGATCGCTTCACGCGAGCCGTTTCATCCACCTGATATTTGGCTGCTCGAGCGGCGTCAGTGGGGCAACCTCTACGGTTTTCCGAAGAAGCTGTCGTGGGAACTCGAGCGAGGCGAGACCGCAATACAAGCCGTGCGATCGGCGATGATCGAAGCAGCGAAAACAAACCGACTATTCGAACATGCCAAGAAGGAACTGGAGCATCTGGATCGAAGGCTGTCGAACGCGAGGCTACGGGTTCGTGAAGCGGAGTTGGCGGACGGATCCGATCTGCAACGATTAGCGGACGATGTGTTAGCAACCGCCGTCACTATTCCTCGCGTCGATGATACGTTGAGTGCTCAGCTCAAGCCCATCATTGAATCCGCAAGCCCGAAGGGACGAAAAGCATTAGAACACTTGGCCCGTGAGACCATTTCGGTTCAATCCCAGCAGATCAGCATCAACGAGGAGCTAGCACGACTCGAACAGGAGATGCGATCCCGCTCGCTGGTGATGCAGTTGCCGGTTCTCGATTCGCTAGGAGAGGTCGCTCTTTCGGCCGATAGCTTTGGTTTGTCACAGACATCCTGTCCCGAACCCCTCCATACCGTTCTCGGATTGGACGCAGCGGCGAGCGACTACAAGATGAATGCGATTTCCATCTCGGAAGGGCATTTCCTGGTTTCTTTGCAGCAGTCAAACGCGATCCCTGTTTATGCGTGGGTCGATACCGCCGCATCGAAGAACACCGCAAAGATCCACGCGTTGCGCGAACATCAAGTCTTGGTGTCCGACATCGTCCGTTTGGTCGAACCCAACCGATTGACTTGGACCGGGAAAATGGGAGTCTACGGTTCTCGATGGTGGGAATTTCTCTTCGGCGAACCTCGCGAAGCCGGGGTTGAAGGAGGAGTATTCCCTGCCATCTGGGGAACGGTTGTTATGACATTGATTATGTCGATGGTTGTGATGCCGTTTGGCGTACTGGCTGCACTATACATGCGCGAATACGCGAAGGGTGGTTGGTTGCTGAGTACGATTCGGATCAGCATCAACAATTTGGCAGGCGTGCCGAGCATCGTATACGGAGTCTTTGGCTTATCGTTTTTCTGCTATACCATCGGTGGATATATCGATGGTGGACCGGCCAAGGCTGGTTTCACACCTTGGCCGGAAACGACATGGTTTTCCGCGCTCGCCCTGCTTGCGGTCATCGGATTGGTAGCCTTCGCGTTGTCGTTCCTGACCGGGCGTTCCAAGGCTGATGGTTCGATCGGGCGTAGGTTGCTAACTACGGGGTCGGGGCTGTTGTGGCTGGCGACTCTTGCCGGGGTTGTTCTCTTGCTCGCCAAGACCCCGATGTTCGATGGTTTTTATCAAGCTCAGTTGCCTAACCCCACATTTGGGAAAGGCTGTTTGCTTTGGGCGGCTTGCACCCTGGCGTTGCTGACTTTGCCGGTCGTGATCGTAGCCACGGAGGAGGCGCTCGCAGCGGTTCCGAACTCCCTGCGAGAGGGTTCGTATGCCTGCGGTGCGGGGAAATGGCAAACGATCGAGCGGATTGTGCTTCCGTATGCCCGGCCGGGCATCATCACCGGGTTTATTCTGGCGATGGCGCGCGGGGCTGGCGAGGTGGCACCGATGATGCTCGTCGGTGCGATTCCTCTGACATCGGATCTTCCTCTCGATTTGGAGTTTCCGTTCCTTCATGGTTCCCGATCGTTCATGCACCTCGGTTTTCAGATTTACGCTTTGGGATTTCAAAGCCAAAATAGCGAAGCGGCCAAGCCGATGGTTTTTACGGCGACGTTGCTACTGCTGACCATCGTGACCCTCCTGAACTTGACCGCAATCTGGCTGCGTGCCCGATTGCGCAAACGATTCCAATCCAGCCAATTCTGATTCACCCATGAACCGACTCAAAGCGATCGCCGATGGACAAGACATCGAATCCGTGGTTCATGATGAAGTCTTGAGCCGCGAACCGGTCCTGACAATCCAGGACTTCAGCCTCTACTATGGCCGCAAGCAGGCGCTGCACCATATCACCATGCCGATCGCCAAAGGATTGGTCACAGCCTTGGTCGGGCCGAGCGGGTGCGGAAAGTCTACCCTCCTCCGATCCGTCAATCGGATGAACGATCTGATCGATTCGGTATCGATCGAAGGGGATATGGTCCTAGGCAAGGACTCGATCTTTGCTCCCGGGGTCGATGTGATTCAATTGCGCAAACGGATGGGAATGGTGTTTCAAAAACCCAATCCGTTCCCGATGAGTATCTTCGAGAATGTTGTTTATCCCTTGCGCATCGACGGCGAGCGCAACAAGAGTACCCTGATGCAGGTCTGCGAGCAATCGCTTCGAGGTGCGGCCCTTTGGGATGAGGTCAAGGATCGATTGGGGGAATCCGGGTTGGGGCTCTCAGGGGGTCAGCAACAGCGATTATGTATTGCTCGAGCTATCGCTAGTGATCCGGAGGTTCTCCTGCTCGATGAACCCTGCTCGGCTCTCGATCCTATCGCAACGAGCAAAATCGAGGATTTGATTGAGAAGTTAAAAGGGGACTATTCGATCCTGATCGTCACCCATAACATGCAACAGGCATCCCGGATTAGCGATCACACGGCGTTTATGTATTTGGGACGTTTGGTGGAGATGGGCCCCACATCGACTATCTTCACCAGGCCGAAACTGCAAGAGACCGAGGACTACATCAC
>CAYXFO010000005.1:0-32072 GCA_964464255.1 uncultured Pirellula sp. | reverse complement strand
CGGTGTGCATGACCGGCATCTCCAACTTCACTTCATCCGGGTCGGTATGGATGTTCATCAAAGAAAAAGTAAACGGCTGATAGCCGGGGGGCACGCGGGTCACGAATCGAGCTACCAATGGTTCGCGGTGGAGCAAGTCGGCGTTGTCCTCAACCGTGTACGAAGCCTGAGGACTCGATAGCAGCCGATTGGTATCGTAAATGTAGCAATATTGTTCCTTGGAATGGGATCGACCCAAGCGAGGCCCCAAGATGTAATCGTATTTTGCTCCCTGAGCATTCACATACTGAAGCAGTCTTGGGATGACAGTTTGATCGATGGCTCGAACTTCTTGGATACCCACGACATCGAATTGCCGAATGATCGCTGCGATCTTTTCCGCCATTGCCCGATCTCCAACCTTCTTCTCGCCAAAGACCTGAATGTTGAAACTGGCGATCAGAATGGTTTGTTGCGTGCGCTGCGGGATAGCCCCGTTATTTGAGGGGGCAACATTCGTGGAAACCAATTGCCCGGGCACGCCGAATGGAGATGCTCCGGTGGTTGGCGGTGTTGCAGTCGGCCTCGCAGATTGCCCTGCGATCTGCCCATTCTGCTGAGGGATGTTTTGCTGAGGGATGTTTTGTTGGATGGAATCTTGAATGGCGCTCGGGTCGACATCGCAGCCGACTATCAGCCCCATGCTCAAAACCATCGCCAATAATCCCACTGCCGCCTGAAGCAATCGCTTCATCCGTTCTGGGGACGTTGGTATTTTCCCGCGTAACGCTTCGCGCACGGGAGGAAGCAGCGGACCGATTTCTCCCAAGCACCACGCGGCTCGTTCGCGGGCGTGGAGTTCTATCGATTCGTCACAGGCGATCGCGGACAGACGGTCCTGGAAATCTCGAGCTTGCTCGCCTGACCGGCCCAGCAGGGTGCAAATCCAATAGATTCGCTGCGAACCTAAGCCCTTGTGATCCTCTTGCAAGCGACGCCCAAGTTCCTTGATCGCGGCGTCCGGAACGGGGCCGCAATTTTCGAGCGCCTCGGTTGCTTGCTCCAGTTCGGTCTCGTCCTGGCTAGCAACCTTTTCTAGCAGGAACGCCCATTGCTCCGATGCATATGCCGGGTCGGTGACGCATCGGTCCAGCGTCGTCGCGTCTTGATTTGGCATCCTGCCAATCCTTTCTGATTTGCTCGGCTTCCTTGCCGAGACTCTCAGAAGTCTTTACAAGTTTTGTAAGATGGGCACAACACGGATTCCCATTTCAGAACCCAAAGCCAAGCATCCATGAAGATCGATCTGCTAATTACCGAACTGGAACCGGGGGGAGCGGAACGATGCTGCGTTGCCTTGGCAATATTCGCGCAGCAACGAAATCACTCGGTTCGTGTGATTTCGCTCGGCAAGCGACCCGATTCGAGCTTGGACGCGTTGGTCCGCCAACTAGAAAGCCAAAACGTTCCCGTTCATTTCCTCGATGCGACCCGGCGGACCCCTCCTTGGACCGTTCGTCGACGATTGCTAGCTCTGCTTGATGTTTCACGCCCTGAGGTTGCCCAAGGCTTCCTGTGGCATGCCAATTGGATTGGAGCATCCGCTTATCACAAACTGTCGGTCCCCTTTTGCGCCGGAGTGCGAGTTACCGAACCTCGTCGATGGCGAGCATGGCTCTCGCGCAGTTGGATCCGCAAAAGTCGCAAGATTGTTTGCGTTAGCCATGATGTCGCCCAATGGTGCCATCGCATCGAGGGAGCACCGATGGAAAAACTGATCGTGATCCCCAATGGGATCGAGCCGATCGACGTTACTCAGACTGTTGCGGATCCTCGCTCCTCTCCGAAAGATCGCGTGCTGTTGTTCGTTGGACGATTGGTCGAGCAAAAGGGGATCGATGGACTGATCCGTTGCGTTCCCCGGTTGCTTCAAGCATTGCCTGAGCATCGGGTAGTGATTTTAGGGGACGGGCCACTGATGGAACCGGTGACGAGGAGACGCGATGGCTTATCGTCGGCTGATCGCGATCGTATTTCGGTTTTGGGTCGAGTGGAAAATGTGCATGGATGGATGCGTCATTCCGAGATCCTGTTGCATCCTGCCCGGTACGAGGGAATGCCCAATGCGGTTATTGAGGCAATGACCCACGGACTAGCCATAGCGGCATTCGATGTGGATGGGATGCAAGAACTGCTTGGTGAACAGTCGGGCGCGCAGAGCGTTCCCAAAGAGGATTGGGAAGCATGGATAAAGCTAGTGATCCGTTTGGGTAGCGAGGATGAACTTCGAAACCGACTTGGTTCGGCGAATCGCAATCGTGCCGAAACACTGTTTCGACTCCAGGATCAATTAGAGAAATACTTCGATGTATGGAAATCCAGTATCGATGCCAACCGTTAGAACTTTGTCGGCAGTTTCACTTACTTGGGCTGACCCACGATAGCGATTCGTAGTTCTCGAAGTTGTTTTTCGGAGACATTGGAAGGAGCCCCCATCATCAGGTCTTCCGCTTTTTGGTTCATGGGGAAGAGGATCACTTCGCGGATGTTGGGTTCATCTGCCAGCAGCATCACGATGCGATCGACTCCGGGAGCCGAGCCACCGTGGGGTGGAGCCCCGAACTTGAACGCATTGATCATGCCACGGAATTTCTCATCGACCACGCTTTGATCGTAGCCGGCAATTTCGAAGGCCTTGTACATGATCTCGGGCTTGTGGTTCCGTATCGCACCTGAGGATAACTCGATCCCATTGCACACGATGTCGTACTGGTAGGCCAAGATCTCAAGCGGATCTTTGTTCAGGAGCGCATCCATTTCTCCCTGGGGCATCGAGAAGGGATTGTGGCTGAACACAACTCGCTGTTCGAGTTCATCCCATTCGTACATGGGGAAGTCGACGATCCAACAAAACCGGAACGCGTTCTTTTCGATCAAATCCAGTTCTTGGGCAACGCGGGTACGAGCCATGCCAGCGAGTTTTGCTGCACTGGCGGGTTTATCGCATGCGAAGAACACGCCATCGTTGGGACCGAGTCCCATCTTGGAAACCAATTGAGCTACACGTTCCGGGCCGAGATTCTTGGCGATACCGCCACCTTCCCCAGCTTTGAAGTTGATGTAGGCCAAGCCAGCGAATCCTTCATCACGTGCCCACTGGTTGGTGGAGTCGAAGAAGCTGCGTGCCATGGTTCCCGCTTTCGGTGCAGGGACCGCTCGAACAACCGAGCCTGCTTCGATCGCTTTGGCAAAGACCGCAAAGGGTCCCCCTTGAAAGACCTCAGTAACATCGACGATCTCGATAGGATTGCGCAGATCGGGTTTGTCTGAACCATACCGTAGCATCGCGTCTTTGTAGGCGATGCGAGGGAACGGCGGAGGGGTGACGGCTCGCCCCTTGGAGAACTCATCGAAGACACCGTACAGGACCGGTTCAATGGCCGCGAACACGTCTTCCTGCGTGACGAAGCTCATCTCGAAATCGAGTTGATAAAATTCGCCTGGTGAACGATCCGCACGAGCATCCTCATCGCGAAAACAGGGGGCGATTTGGAAATAGCGATCGAAACCGGCGACCATCAACAGTTGCTTGAACATCTGCGGTGCTTGGGGCAAAGCGTAGAACTTGCCATGATGCATTCGCGATGGGACGAGGAAGTCGCGAGCACCTTCAGGACTGGAGGCTGTCAGGATCGGCGTTTGGAACTCGGTAAAGCCCGCATCGATCATGCGTCGACGAAGGCTGGCGATGACCTGGCTTCGAAGAACCATGTTCGAATGCAGTTTCTCTCGACGAAGATCGAGAAAACGGTATTTGAGCCGAACGTCTTCGGGGTAGTCGACATTGCCTGCGACCGGCATCGGAAGTTCCGCGGACTCCGAGAGAACTTCGACTGACGACGCGCGCACCTCGATCTCCCCGGTCGGCAAGTGCGGGTTGACTTCCTTGGCACCGCGAGACTTCACTGTTCCTTGGATGCAAATGACCGTTTCGAGTTTCAATGACTCAGTTACGGCGAATGCATCGCTATCGCGATCGACGACTACCTGAGTGACTCCGTAGTGATCACGCAAGTCAACGAACAGCAAGTTGCCATGATCCCGCTTGCGATAGACCCAACCGGAGAGGCGAACGGTCTCGCCAACGTTGGAAGCTCGCAGTTGGGCGCAGTTATGGGTCCGATACGGATGCATGCTTAGGAAACTTTCGATGCCAATCGTGCTGCTTGCTCGCGTCGCTCGAGCCAAAGGAGAACGGGACTAGCGACGAAGATCGAGCTGAATGTTCCGACGATGATTCCCGCCAGCAGACAGAACGCGAATCCGTGAATCCCTTCGCCACCCCAGATGTACATCAACAGGATCGCGATGATCGTGGTGGAGGAGGTGAGCAACGTACGACTCAGGGTTTGCGTAACGCTCTTGTTGACCATCTCTTCGGTCAGCGTCGGGGATTTGCCCTTCACTTCTCGGATGCGATCAAAGACCACGATCGTGTCGTTCAGAGAGTAACCGATAATAGTCAGAATCGCTGCAACGATGGTCAACGAGATCTTGAAGTCTTCAATCAGCAGGAAGCCTAACGGCTTGAACAGCCAGTGGCTAATCGCCAGGAAGGAGATCGTGATAAAGACATCGTGAACGAGGGCGATCACCGCTGCGATGCCGTAGGAGACCTTATTGAATCGGAACCAGATGTATATCGTGATAAAGACGAGGCTCAAAAGGAGACCTGCGATCGCACGCTGCTGCATCTCGCCAGCCACGCGTCCTTCGATTTTACTGAAGGACTGGAATACGGGCTTGGTCCTCACCTGTTCTTGCATCTTGCCGAGCAAAGAAGTCGTGGTGGCGGTATCGAAGGGGAGTTTAACTTTCCATTTCGAATATCCGACATCGGACTCGCGGGTCCAATCGGTTGCACCGATGGGTTGCAAATCGATCTGGGCATCCACCAAAGTCCGTTCCATGGATTGAGCGGATGCGATCAGTGCCTCGATGATCTGCGAAGCATTGAGTTTTGCTCCTCCGGATCCCTTGGTGGCATTGAAGGTCAAGTCGACCGAGGTGAATTCGGTGGGTTCGAGAGCTGCGATGGTGGGTGGCTGGGGGGAAGTTGCTGCGTCGACCGCAGGGACTCCCTCGTTTGTTGCCGGTGGGTCGCTTGCTGGTGCTGGGTCTTGGAAAGCGACCAGTTTGGCTTTCATTTCCGGAATGCGGTTCGACTGACCACCTGCGGGGAACTCGTAGTTCATGTCGTAGGTAACTAGGGCAGCACCATTGGCTGCGGTGAAGCCCTTCAGGAGACGGTCTCGAACTTCGTTTTCATCCTTCAGGGACACGTCCAACTTGTAGACTGAATTTTTGTCGAATTCCCTCATCTCGACGTTGGTGAGGGTGGTTTGAATAGGCAGGCCATTCGCATCCTGATCGAAGGCTTGCTGTGCCATGGTGCGGACCTTGTCCGGTTCGACGGTTCGGTCCAAGACGAACACCACCGAGCTACCGCCGTTGAAGTCGATGTCTAGGAACTCTCGACCGCGAAGGAACGTAGCGATCAAGCCAATCAGAATCAGCGCCGCCGAAATGGCGTAACACATCTTTCGATAATCAAAGAATCGGATGACTTCATCTCCGAAGAATCTTTTCCTGGCTGTGTTCACCCAATCGGACATACCCAATGACAGGAACTTCCATCGTTCGGCGATCTCGAACAGCTTGTGAGCGAAGAAGACCGCAGTGAACATGCTGATAGCCAAGCCGATGATGAGGGTGATGGCAAAGCCTTTGATCTGTTCCGTTCCGACGTAGTAAAGCACCGCGGCACTGATCAAGGTCGTCAAGTTGGAGTCGAAGATCGTCGTCCATGCGCGATCGAAGCCGTTGCGGATCGCCAAGCGAGGCGTTGCGTTCTTTTGACGTTCCTCTCGCATTCGCTCAAACACGAGCACATTAGCGTCAACACTCATACCGACCGACAAAACCAAACCTGCAAGGCCAGGCAAGGTCAGCGGTTGCCGGAACAGCATCATGCACGCAACGATCATCGCCAAATTCAAAACCAGGGCCAACGTGGCCACCAAACCGCAGAAGCGATAGTAGGCAACCACGCAAAGGACTGTCGTTGCCAAACCGAGGAGGCTCGCGTATTGACCCTTTGTGATGGCGTCCTGTCCCATGCTCGCTCCGATAACGTGCTGGCTGACTGGATCCTTGCTGATCGCTCCTGGCAACGATCCGGAGTTTAGGATCTGCACCAAGAACTCAACATCCTTGAGCGTGAAGGAACCCTGGATCACCCCTTCACCACGGATCGGACTGTTCAGGTTGGGTGCAGACAGAACGACATTGTCGAGAAGGATTGCCATACGCCGCTTGAATCCGCTGTTCGGGTCGGGTTGATTGGCTCCTGTGAGCTTGAGCATTTTTTCAGCCCCGCCAGTCGTCATCGTAAACTCGACTTCGTAGTTTCCGGACTTGCCGAAACCTACCTTGGCCCGTGCGAGGTCTGCACCTTTGACATCGACGTACGGAGTTCCGTTGCGTTGCAATGCGAGAAGGATATCCACGCTTTGAATTTTCTCACGTTCAAGCCAGCGTTCGAATTCACCGGGACGCTCTTGAATTGCAGGATTGAGTATTTGTCCTGAGAACCCGTTTCGGATCGTATCGCCGAGTTGAAAGCCTTCGACTTGTTTCGCGCCGTTTTGTTCGGCACCACGGCCGAGTTTTCGCCAAACGCCAGCCAACTCCTTGGCTCCGGTAGCCTTGTTGGTGATGTAAACTTCACTGCGCAATCGGACGTTGGCGCTTGGATCTTCCGATTGTGCCTTGGCCGCCTTGATCAATTCCTCGTGGTCGTTCCGGTTGGCAACGATTCGGAATTGGAGAATACCGGCGCTGGTGATCTTGCGCTTGATATCTTCAATCTCCGCATCGTCGACCGCTGCAATGATGATTTCAATTTGATCATTGCCTCGCGGGCGCACCACCGACTCGTTCGTACCCGATGGGTTGATGCGGTTGATCAGCGGAGCGATGAAGTCCTTGGCCGACACAGCCGTATCCGTATTCCCCAGGGCACTCGGATCGATTTGATAAATCAAGTTCGTACCACCCTTGATATCGGGCCCCAGACGAAGGGTGCCGGTGGCAAGCACAATCCCGGTGGCGATCATTGCCAGCAAGATCCAACTGAACGCCATCGCCTGCGACGGCATCTTGAGACCGTTGGAAACAAGCTTGCCGAGCACAAACGGGATAATCACAGCTAACAGGAACAAGCCGACGTCCATCAGTCCTTTCCAGTCGCTGACGGTTGAATCACCCGAACCCAAAGAGGGACCTTGGCTCGCCTGGGCAAGTACGAAATTCAAAAAGCATTCGAACATGAGTTCATCCGTCCTTATTTACAACGCGAATCGTTTCTCGATTCACTGTCATCTTTGCGTTAGTGTTCTCATCGATACGAAGGGTGACGGTTTTGGTTTCACTATGGATCCCGGCAACCACGCCATGGACCCCAAAGGATGTCACCACCCGATCATTTTTCTTAAGGTTGGCTAGCTTTTGATCCAAGTCCTTTTGCATTTTCTTGCTCGACCGGTAGCTAGGAACGATCAGCAACAGATAAAAAACCATGGCCATCAGGAGCAGGAGGGTCACTGGATTGGAGACAACCTCGAGCCAACTTGCTGGCGACCCTTGGCCCCGCGAACCCTGGGTTACTTCGCGAATTTCCGACTCCTGTGCCACTCCGGACGCGACAAGACATCCAAAGAGGAGGCAGAGGCTCCCAAGACTCGATTTGCTCAGGCTCATCGGGAACACGCCGGGAAGGGAAAAACTGGAAAACCACTGCAATTACGCGAATCGAGCAGTGTACGGCGATTGAAAAAAGGTCACAAGTCCAACGCGGGGGTATCCTTCCCCGCACAGGACGGAGAAAACCCCCAAAACACCCATTTTTACCAATCGGCAAAGACTAAAGAGTCGGTATAGATTTTGCCGATAGGGAACGATAGAGTCCTGTGTCTACTCATTTCCCAGGGAACGGGAATCCTCGGCCGAAAGGAATCGATCCATGCCAGCCACCCGAACCGTGCATAATCCGTATGCAACCGGACAGGGGTTCACCTCTGTGCCGGTTCTGTTTTCCCTTCCCAACGTCCAGCCTGCCATTGCAGCGGCCAGTTCCGGGGTTGCCTCGGAAACGACTACGGGTAGGCAAACCATGCGTGAACCACGGCCGGACATAGCCGTCACTGAGTCCACGGTCGCAGCAAACAATACATCTTTCGATTCCGCACCCATCATGGTTTCCTCTACGGGGAGCACGTCCAATCGAACCGATGCCTGGTTGAGCAAGCTGACGTCCCAAATGACGAATATCACCATCGTCGTCTTGCTCGTCGCGGTCGCGGGACTGGCGTATCAAAATCAACAGCATTCCCAAGGCAAGAAGTCCTCACCCGAATCCGAAACTCTTGCTCAGGTCGCTCCCGTTGCCCCAACCTCGACACAGGCGCCCGCCACTACGCTAGCGGCACCCGAAAACAGCGACCCAGCACCCAGCCAGTTGGAAATGCATCACAGCGAACTCGGCACGAACGAGTCACCCTCTATCGCCTTGCCAGCGCCGCAAAAGGAAACCCTGGTCGTTGAAAAGGGAGCTATTCCACTCCTGTTGCCCCCCGCTCCTCAAGAATCCGTCAACAAGGGGGACGATACTGCTACCAACGGATCGCTACCTACTATCACCAACGGTCCCGCAGCCAATCCGTTCAGCTTGACATCATCCAAGGTAGGCATGACTCAGGGGAGTGCGGCAACTGCGACAAACAACACCGCGCAAGGTCAAGCTGATCGCGCTCGTTGGGAAGCGATCGAAACCGAAACGCCGTCCCTGAATACTCGCGACATCATTTTGCTTCGCAACGGACAACGACGTCCTGAGAGCGGTACTTCGGACCCTGGGCTCCCAAAAGTGGAGTCGGTCATGCGTCCCCAATCCGGATCGCGTGTGATTTCCTCATCCAATGGAGGGACACCGGTAATGACGGGCCAGTCCTATCCGCCGATCGCACCACAGTACGAACCGATCAGTATGCCCAAGCCATCGCCATTGAGGATCACTCAGCCCTCGACGGATGCATCGCAGAAGCCCGCGCAGAAGCAATACATACCTCTCGGTGCCGTTTTGCCTAATTCAAACGAAGCCAATGGTTTCGAAAATAGAAACCCGTAGTCAACGGAACGTATCATGAGCGATGTGAACCAAGCGTTTTTAAGAGCCTATGTAAAGAGTCGCGCGGCAGCCGGTTCTCAACCGTTGAAAACATCTCAGGGAGATGTTCAACTCCGTGTCGATCCAGCGGTTAGCCAAGTCGCGCCGGTTCAACCAACCTTATCGCAGCCAGTCGCTCCAGCCAGTACAGCTCCAGCCAAGACAGCTCAAGCGAAGGCTGCTCCAGTGAAGACAGGTGTTTGGTCCGCGCTAGGAGTGGAGCGAGGAATCAAGGCAGCTGCCGTTTCGCAACCTCCACCCGCTGTCGTTCGCAACGCCGCGACGGCCGTTTCGATCGAATCGACTCAAGTGCGAACTCGGCAAACACCAGCACCGACTGTGGTGGTTCAAGAGAAGAGCCCAAGCTTGGAGACGTTGAATCAAGCTTGGACCAAGAAGCGCGCACCGGTTCTGTCTGAATTGAAGCCTCAAACCGTTTCACCAGCGAACGCGTCAGCTCAACAACCCTCCGCTCGCACTTCCCAACCGATGGTTGCACCCACCGCCGATGCACCCGGAGTCGGCAAATTTTTTTCAGCTCCGGAATTCCCTATCGACACCGACTCGGCCGCACCGTCGATCCAAACGCGGACCGATCCACCGATCTTCAATCGCGTCTCAGGTCCTCATTCGAATCCGGCCACGCAGCAGCGAGAGACAACAACAGGTTCCAAACGCGGGGCCGCGGGCTCACAAAGAGGAATCGACCGCGAAAGTCTGCAGAAACTACCTCTTCCGGTTTCGTTTATTCCCAGTTGGGAAGTCGATTCGTTTCTCTGGCCAGAAGTGGTGTTGCGGCTCGAGCAAGTCGACCCCAGTTCCTTTCGACAAATCGGACATCACATCGCCAACGCGAATCAATCGGGGCTTAAGGTCTTGGCGGTCACCAGCGGCGAACGCGGAGTGGGACGCAGCACGGTCTCGATGCACTTGGCTCGCGCGGCGGCATGTGCCGGCTTGAAGGTCGCGATCGTCGATACCGATGCTGCCAGCCCAAGCCTAGTCGATCAACTTCGACTGGATCTGGAACACGGTTGGCAAGATTGCTTGTTCGAAGCGGTTCCGCTTGAGGAAGTTGCGGTTCATGCGATCTCGGACTCCATCACCCTCTTTCCGTTGACCGAAGCGGTGTTGCCACAACAGGTCCATGCCAATCTCCACCGCATGTCGAAGCTGATTCGACGCATTTCCACGGCTTTCGACTTGGTCGTACTCGATGGCGGACGACTCCATTTGGACCAACGTTACTTGATCGGTGTATCCAGCGAACGGGTTGTGGATGCTGCAGTGGTTGTCTTTGACACCGAACTGAGCATCAAGGAAAAGATCGATTCGGCGATCTCGATCCTGCAATCCCTGGGACTGAGTTCCATCGGCCTAGTCGAGAACTTTCGATCCTGATATTTCGGACTCGAGTCATGTACGAAGAGCATTGGAATCTCACAGCGGAACCTTTCGATCAGCGGATCGAATCACAATTCTATTACCCATCGGAATCGCATCAGGCCGCACTCCTGAAGCTCTCCTATGCGATCGAAACCAGAAGAGCCGCGGCGGTACTGTGCGGCGATTCGGGAACGGGAAAATCGATGCTGGTCGAGAATTGCATCGAACAACTCCCGGATTCTATCTCTCCAATCGTCCGCGTTCCCTACCCCGCAATGCCCGCCGAACAATTGGTCCGGTATCTCGCGCGTCAGGTCGAGCCTGATATTCAACCCGAACCGACGGCTCTGTTTAGCCACTCAGTCGAAATACTGGATGCTTTTCTCCGACGGAATTTGTCTCAGGGTAAGCATGCTCTGGTCATCGTGGACGAAGCTCATCTGCTCGATGCCTTCGGTTCCCTGCAGCCTCTGCGGATGCTGCTGAACGTTGCGGCCGATCAAGCTCGATCGGAATCGTCATGGACTCTCTGCCTAGTCGGTGGCGTTCCACTGGTCGGCCATGTTGCCCGTTATGTCGATCTGGAGGATCGCATCGCTGTTCGCTGTTCTCTCGACCGCTTTACGTTGGATGAGACGTCTGCTTACATGCTCCATCGACTGCGAGCCGCCGGGCATTCCGGCCCGCCGATCTTCACGGATCAAGCCGTCGAAGCTGTCCAAGAAGCCTCCCTCGGAATCGCTCGCCGCATCAATCGCATTTGCGATATGTCCCTGATGATCGGTTACGCGAGAGATCTCAAACAAATCGATGTTCCGGTGGTGCATGCCGCCCAGCATGAACTCAGCTCGCGCAGCATGGCGGCCTGATCGATTCGCTATCGATTCAAAAAATACCAGCTTCTTTGAATCGTAGGTAGCACCAGTAGCAGACGCCGGCCGCAAGCCCGATCAGCATGAGGGTGTAGAGGGTGTTGAGGATGGTCCAGAGAACCTTCTCCCCGATGGTGAACACATGGCTGATCCACAGGAGCGGCAAACCCAAAACACCGGTCATGCCAAACAGAATGATCAGGATCGTTTTGCGGCTCGAAAGAAGCTTCTCCCACTGAGACCGACCTCGCGAGGGTTGTGGTACATGGCTCGCAGTGCCGTTGCTCATTTGGGAAGCCTCCCTTCGGCGATCTCTTGCTCCCAATGCTTGATCAATGGCCAGTCGATCGCGCATGTTCCGAAGTCGGAAAGATGCAAATAACCCTTCAGCCGATCGATCACGCGATTGATCATTGCTGGATCCTTGCGAAAGTAGGGACCATGGCTGGGAAGTAGCCACTGGATATCGCAATCGCGAATTCGTTCCAGCGAGCGAATGAAGGAGGGAATATCGCTGCCGTGATGCGCGTCGATTGCGCCGACGCCTCCATCGCGATAAATGTTGTCTCCGCTTAGAAGCAGATCTCCTAACCGGAACGCCAACTGGCTGTCGGCATGCCCGGGGGTCGACCAGACCTCGAGTTGCAGGCGACCGACTTCGATGACGCTCCCTTCATTGACTTTGTGCTCGACAGCCACCGGAGGCATCGCTTCGCGGATCCCTTGGGCATTGATTTCGGCGAAGGTTTGAAGGCGATCGCCTGACTCAAGAAGTTCTGCGGCGCGTGGGTGGGCAGTAACGGTCGTCTTGAGGATCTGTTTTGCTTTAGCAAAGCCTTGGCTGTGATCGACGTCCGCGTGCGTCGCGATCAATGACTTGCATTTCGATAAAGGAAAATCGAGATCCCGAACCAAATCGATCACTTCATCAACGGTGTCTTCATAACCGATATCGATCAGGACCCACTCGTCTGCATCATAGATCAGATAGACGTTGCAACCGATCAAATGACCGGCCTGGACGTTGAGTTCAATGACGTTTGGGAAGATCGGTTTGCGTGTGATCATAAAGCTTCTTCGTTGAGGTACTCCGCGATTCCGATAGCCTAGCAGAGACCAATATTGCTCTCAAGGAGAACGAACCTGGCGAGCGACCTCGAAAAGGAGAATCGCACTGCACACCGATGCGTTCAGCGAATCGGTGGTTCCAAGCATCGGGATCGATATATTTCTTATCCCCCCCTCTGACCATCGGTCGCTCAAGCCTTGCGCCTCATTTCCGACGACGATGGCGGTACGTGCAGGATATATCTCAGAGGCGTAATCTACACCGCATTCCGTTCTCGCCGCATACAACTCTGCGCCCCGGGCTCTCAGCCAGGACTCCAACTCGCTTTGTGAACCTACGATTAAGGGGACCGAAAAAATCGCGCCGAGGCTCGAGCGGATCGCGTTGGGATTCCAGATCTCGCAAATCGGATCGCTCATCAATACTGCAATGACTCCGGCGGCATCCGCGGAACGCAGCATGGCCCCGAGGTTGCCCGGTTTCTCCATACGATCCAGGACCAAAAACAGTTCCCGCTCGCTGCTTCTCATGCGCTGCGAGGCTGTTGTCAACGAAGTGTCGGGCGGAACCGCCAACGCGATTGCATCCTCGTCCCGCTGCCCATATTGGAGCTTTGCAAAGGCCGTGGGGCCGACCGCTAGAACGCGAGCCGATGGACATAGCTCCAGCCAAGATTGAAGCTGTTCGACCCCTTGGGCTTCGAGTCCTTCGAGCCAACTCTGCCGAACAAAGATTTCCTCGCACACGATTCCCGCATGCAACGCACGATCGATCGACGTCGCGCTGTCGATCAGCACGCGACCCTCGCGTTTGCGATACTTGGGTTCCCGCAACAATATCGCGTTCCGAAGACGCGGATTGCTCGGGCTAGTGATCACTTCGTATCGCAATCCCTCTCCTCTTCCAACGACCAGTGGCCGCTCGGGGAGTCGAACCCCGACGCCTTGCGGCACAAGATCCTAAGTCTTGCGTGTCTGCCAATTTCACCAAGCGGCCATGCTGCTTTACCTAACCCAGTCTAATTGACGAAAAGGATTCGGTGTAGTCCTGCTCAATCGGTGTAGTCCTGCTCGATCCGATGGATCAGCGTGGCGTCGGCTTGCGCCACTGGGCATTGGGGTCGATTACCGTCGATCCACCCTGGTCGCTCAGCGAACCGCTTGTCCCTGGCAATGTCGCGCCGGGAGTGGAAGGAGGAACGGCAGGCAAGGCTCCCAGGGCCGATTCGCTGAGGATTTGAGAAGCCTGAACCACGCCAGCACCCATCTTGTCGGCGCGAGCGCTGGCCTGCTCGACTTGGTTCTGTAGGTTCTGAGTCGATTGCATGACCGCCGCACGCGCGCTGTCCGTGGCTTGCTTCAATTGATTTTGCGCGGAGGCGACCTGATCCACAAATGGTGAGCCGCTGGGCAATGAACCGACGGTCGGCGCAACCCCGGTCCCAGTCGCTGGCTTCGCGCCCGAGTAGGAACCGGGAACTTGATAGGAACCAGTGGGAGGTGGCGGCACACGCCCCGGCTGTGTCAAACCATTGATCCCCGGCAACGGTCCCTGACATCCGCTCAATGCCACCATCACCAACGAAAAAGAAAGCGCTTTTCTCATTTGCCTGTCCATGGCCCGCGGCCAGATGATTGCTTGTTCGCTTTGCTCCATGCGATGCGATGCCGGAAAGATAGAATCTTGCTCCCGAGAGTCGCAAGACAGATTGCTCAGCGAATCGAGCGAAATGCTAGCTATGCTGCGTCCAGTCGCGGCGCTGGCGACTGCTGGGGATCCCCATTTTCTTCCGGTACTTGGTGATGGTTCGTCGTGCGACTCCTAGGCCATGCTTCTTGAGTTCATCGACCAGATCGTCGTCGCTCAACGGGTTGCTCTTGTTTTCTTTCTCGATGATCTCTTGCAATTTGAGCCGGATGGTTTCGTAGGCGACGTCATCACCATCGGCGCTTTGAGTTCCGAAGACAAAGAAGCGTCGAAGGGGGAAAATGCCGCGTGGAGTTTGGATCCATTTATCGTCGACCGCTCTAGAAACGGTGGTCACATGCACACCGACTTGATCGGCGATCTGCTGCATCTTCAACGGTTCGATCGCTTCCGGTCCTTCGTCCAAGAATCGTTTTTGATAATCGACGATGGCCTGCGCGACACGAGTCAGCGTACGCCGTCGCTGCTGAATCGATTCGATCAGCCACTGCGCACTTCCGATCTTGCGTTTGATGAATTCTTTTTCTTCTTCAGTCGCCTTGGTGTCCATCAATCGCTTGCGATAATAGTCGCTGATACGCAGGTTCGGCAGATAATCGTCAACGAGCCGAACCACATACTGCTCCTGGTCGTTTTGCTCGACGATGATATCCGGAGTGACCAGCGGGACGTAGGTTTCCATAAACGAAGCGCCAGGCTTCGGATTGAGCTGATGAAGTTCCTCCCGGATCCGCTGGATCAATTCGATCGAATATCCGGTTCGCTTTTGGATAGCGAGCATGCGGTTTTCAGCTAGATCGTCGAGATGGTTGGAGATCAACACTCGCATCTCGTCGACCATGTCCATGTCGTCGCGGAGTTGGTTCAACAAGCACTCTTTCAGGTTTCGTGCAGCGATACCAGCGGGCTCGAGCGACTGTACCAAACGAAGTGCTTCCTCGGCGGTCGTCACGTCGGAGGGTTGGTGATCGGGGGGTAGCATGTCTGCTAAAGAAGACTTGAAATAGCCTCCGTCGCGAGCGTCCAAGCAAGAAATGATTCGTTCTGCGATTCGCTCTACCGAATCGTCGATGTCCATCTCGGCGATTTGGTGCATCAGATAGTCGTTCAGCGACTCGGGGCGTTCGACTGCGTTGGCCATCACATCGTGCTGGCGATCCATATCCTCCTGCAACCGATTGCTCGAACGACGGAAATCGTCGAAGTTATCGGGCATGTCGCTGTCCATGTTCGCCAGCCGCTCGAAATCTTCAGCATTGGACGAATCATCCTTGACGATCAATTCCTTTTCATCTTCGGTTCGTGAGGCTGGGGTGTTTTCCTCACCGTCGGTTTCTTCGTCCGGTAGCGTTTCGTCGCGCTCGGCCACCTCCAGCATCGGATTCTCTTCCATTTCCTGCTCGATACGCTCTTGCAATGCCTGGATCGGCAACTGCAAAATCTCCATCGACTGGATCATCCGAGGAGCCAGTTTCTGGGTTTGTACTTGGCGTGCTTCGAGTCCGAACGAAAGACGCATAAAATGGTTCCGAGAGTGTCTGGGGCCTGAAATCAACCGAAAACCAAGCCTCCGGTATCTACTGTATCACTCTCCACAGGGACAGTGCAGTCTCGGCCGCAAAGTTTTCTAAAAAATGGAACAGAGTTTGCACAAATGCGTTTTTTGACGGGACTCGACGATGTTTCGCCACCTGCACAGGGCCGAGCACGCCTTGCTCCCTCCCCCACCGGGGCTCAGCATGTCGGCAATGCGAGAACCTTTTTGGTCGCCTGGCTGGACGCCCGGTGTAGCGGTTCGGAATTGCTGCTTCGGATCGAGGATCTCGACACGCCGAGAACGAAATCCTGGGCCACGAACCAAATCCTCGAAGACCTCGCCTGGTTGGGCTTGGATTGGGATCAACAAGTCCCCCATGCATCCCAACGAACCCATCGTTACGCCGAAGTTTTGGAAATCCTGAAGCAGGCCGAAAGGGTCTATCCGTGTACCTGCACCCGGAGCGAGATCGATCAAGCCTCTAGCGCGCCGCATGAGGGAACGCTCGACGGCGCAGTGTACCCCGGAACGTGTCAGGCTCGCCGAACTGACGAGTCTTTGAGACTCGATGAACAAGGGATGAAATACGCATGGCGATTTCGCATGCCGTCAGGCGTTCAATCCTGGCGCGATGAACTTCACGGCCCGCGTTCGCTCGAGCCCTCGCGCGAGCTGGGCGATTTTGTCGTTGCACGCAACTATGGTCCTGCGGCATATCAACTAGCCGTCGTTGTCGATGATCACGATCAAGGAATAACGCGTGTGGTGCGCGGAGACGATTTGATCTACAGCACGTTTCGCCAACTTGCGCTATACTCTGCCTTGGAGTGGACACCGCCGAACTATTTGCATGTCCCGTTGGTTGTCGGAACCGACGGTAGACGACTCGCAAAGCGCCATGGTGACACGCGGCTTTCGTATCTTCGTGAACAAGGTATCGCGGCCGAGCGGCTGATCGGCTACCTGGCGTGGTCCTTGGGTTGGATCGAACGGGGACGAGAGATCGCGCCGCTCGCGCTGGTCGAGTTTCTTGCAACACGTCCTGGATGGCGATCGGAACTGCCTCGAGAACCTTGGGTCTTTCGCATGCAGGATTTGTAAGCTGATCCCGAAACCACGAGTCGCCTCAGCCAACTCGGCCTCGCCATGCAGTGCGGACTCTGAAGATGCTCATCACCAGCGCTACCCATTGAAGGATCGTGAACCAGGCGATCGACAACGGATGCAAGAGGACTCCCAGCCACGACTGACGGAAACGAATCGATGCAGCGACTCGGGGATACCATGACAACGCAGTCGCGATCGTTAGCAACCCGATCGTCATCCAGCCCGATTCCATAACCACGCTGAGCACCAGCAACACGACAGGCAGGACCGATCCGCCGAGTAGCAACACAGTGAAGGGAAGAATCAAACGAGGATTGGCGATCCCTTCGCTCGCGTTCTTGAGCAAACCGCGGATGACTTGAGGCAAGGACTGATACATCCGACAGGTAGCGAGATCGGTTGCGTCAAAGATATCGGTCTTCATGCCATGCTTGCGGAATGCCTTGGGCAGTTGAATGCCATCGTGCCGCGATGCCGCGATTGCGGAGTGCCCCCCTACCTCAAAGTAGCGATCTCGATGAGCCAGGAAGAGTTGACCGCATCCGGCTGCGAATCCCGGTTGTGTCGAAGATCGCATTTGATCGATCGGGAGAAAACCCAACAACACGTAGTGCATCAGCGGGATGAGGAGCTGTTCGGACCATGTTCCAGTTTCTTGTCGCGGGAAACCGCTGATCAACGGGGATTGCCGCTCGCGATACTCCGCAACGATGCGCGTCAACGCATCGGTAGATAATCGCACATCGGCATCCAGGAACAACAGCAGACCGTAACGAGCATGGTTGGCTAGTCCCCAACATGCATGCTGCTTTCCATTCCATCCCTGCGGCAAGCCAGCCGATGGAACCAATCGCACGCGAGGATCGGCTGAGGCAAACCCCAGAACCACTTCTGCGGTCCGATCTTCGGAGGCATCATCCATGACGATGATCTCAAACTCCGGATGGCTCGACTGCAGGATCGATTGGAGTGCTCCGCTGATACTCGCTTCCTCATTGCGAGCAGGGATCAAGACGCTGACTCCGTCTGCCATTGCCTTATCGATTACCAAAGGATCCTTGCAGGCCGGCTGGAATTGCTTCAGGTTGCGCCAAGTCATCAAGGCAGGAAGAATAGCCAGAGCCAACGCAATCAGGGCCAGAATGAACATGAACGATGGATGCTAGGATTGCGAGTTGCGGGTAATGGTCGAATGCCTTGGATCGAATGGTTGCCCATGATACCAAGCCACCCAGGCTCGGACGGTATCGTACCATGAAGTTCTCGCGGCTCGCGGTGCGATGAGATATTCAAACGAATCGGCTTGGCGAAGCATGACCGAGGCGGCCAGGTCGTGCTGGGTTTGTCGCAAAGCTCTTTCGAGTTGTTCGCTGCATTCGCGCTTGGAAACATTTCCGTCAAACACTTGGCGAGTTCCAAAGCGGACTGCGACCATCGGGCGAGGCTCTTCCCAGAACGGGTACTCGATCGCAAGTGGTAGAAAGGAAACCGATGGAACGCTCGCCGCGAGATGCGCCAGGCCCGGCATCAGCGGTTGGGAGTGGTCCCGGCAATCCGCGAATCGTCCTTCGGGGGTTACCCACAAGCTGGATCGCGGACTGGCCAAGATGGCTCGCGATGACTTCAGAAAATCCGAAGCGCCGGAAAGCCGATCGAGGTGAATGCCGAAGAATCCCATCTTCGAAAAGATGCGATACGCCTTGAGTGCCTCCGCATCGATAGGCGCATAGAGAATGCGGTCCGAAAAGTACGACTTGCGAAGGAGCATGGCCGTGATCGGATCCCACCAACTGGCATGATTGGCATAGACCACCAATGCCTGATCTTTGGGGACGCAGGACGCGATCGGTTCGGCGAATTGGACACCGAACGCCGTGAATCGGCGGCTGACCATTCGGTGGGTGTAGCGACAGAACCCATCGACCAACCATGCTCTCGATTCGGGCAACGACATAGCGAAGGATTATGTCCCAGCTTTGGAAAGGCGTGTATCTTGATCGACCGTATCGCCAGCGATCCAACCGCTCATCATCACCATCGGCATACCTGGCCCGGGATGGGCTGCACCTCCCGCGAGGTAGAGTCCTTCCAGATCGCGCGAACGATTGGCTGGCTTGAACGCGCCGACAAAGCGACCGTGGCTGGCCAATCCATAGATGGCGCCATTGAGAACGCGGTAGCGTTTGTGGATCCCTTCCGGAGTCAGTGCATTCTCCATGACGATGCGATCGCGTATGCCCTTCATGCCACCGGTGGTCTCGAGTTTATCGAGGATGACTTCGCGGTATTCGGGCAACATCTTTGACCAATCGTGATCGGGACGCAGGTAGGGAGTATGCACGAGAATATATAGCGCTTCGCCTCCCTCTGGCGCTACCGCAGGTTCTGTCGCGGCCGGTGCACATACATACGCGGTCGGGTCGGGTGCAGGTTTGCCTTGACGATAGATGTAATCGAATTCCTCGTGCGGATCGCGCGAGAATACAAAGTTGTGATGGAGGATATGATCGTATCGCTTGTTGAGCCCGAGATAGAGGACGACCCCGGAGCATGCGGGTTCGTAGGTTCGTCGCTTGTCGAATCGGCGTTGTGCTTCGCTACCGCTGAGCAATTCGCGATGCGTTCGGACTGAGTCGCAGTTGGAGACGATCGCGTCGAACGAGTGCTGCTCGCCCGATGTCGTCGTCAGCCCTGTGACACGCGTTCCGTCGTTTTGAATCGATGCCACATCCGTACTGGTCTTGAAATCGACGCCGAGTTCACGCGCGAGCTTTTCTAGCGCCAACGGTACGGCCCGCGTTCCTCCCATCGGATACCAAACTCCCTCTTCGGTCTGCATGTGGGCAATACCGCACAACACCGCAGGGGAGGCTTCGGGAGAAGATCCTACATACTGCGTGAAGTGGTCGATCATTTGTGCTGCGCGTTCATCCTTGACACACGATCGGACCAATCCCGCAACCGATCGACCCATGCGCAAACTCAGCACATCGACCAAGACCGACGCGGAGAAGGCTCCGGATACTTCCATCGTATCGCCGATCCCGCCGACACTTCGCCAGAAAAAGAACTTGTCGGAGACCTCGTGCAGTTTCTTGGAGATCTTCATGAACCGATCGTATCCCTCGCCGACTCCGGGTTTGCCGGAGAACCGATCCAGGTTTTGCTTCATCTGTTGGATGTTGGCGACCAGGTCCAATGCGCTTCCATCGACAAAGAAACATCTCCACTGCGGATCGAGAGCCACCAATTCCATGTAGTCGCTCAGTTTGCGTCCCGCTTCGTCAAAGATGCGTTTCAGGACCGAGGGGAGCGTGAGAATGGTTGGGCCCATATCGAACCGGAATCCGTCCTGATGGTGGACTGCGGCTTTGCCACCCACCCACTCGTTTTTCTCAAACACGGTGACTTTGTGACCGCGAGCGGCCAGGGTGCATGCGGCAGCCAGACCTGCCAAGCCACCACCTATCACCGCCACATTCAAACTGCGTCCTGACCGCTTAATCATTCGATTTCCTGTTTTTTCGTTGCAATAGTATGGCCTGCACGATTTGACGGAGTCCGGCCAAGCGGCGTCTCCAATTCTTCCCGTGCACAAATTGTAACACCCCGTCGAGCAACTGTTCATCACCCTCGGTGGGTAATGCCGCGTGGGGCAGCCAGCTTCCCAACCGCGTCGAAACGACCTTCGGAACGGTCATCGATAGCAATCCCTCGTGTCCGCGGGTCACACCGAAACCGCTTTCCCCACGACCGCCAAAGGGGAGTCGCGGGTCGGCTGTCGGAACGATGAGGTCGTTGATTGTGATGGTTCCCGCCGAGATCAGTGGCACCAAACGAAGGGCATCTTCGAGCGGTCCAAAGATGGACGCGGTCAATGCATACGGACATTGCGAATCAGCCATGAGCGCATCGGACCAATTCTCCACAGGAACAATCATCACGAGGGGGGCGAAAATCTCTTCGCGGTAGAGTTTCATATCGGTGCGGACATCGGTCAGAGCGATATGTCCTGTAGATACCCACTCTGGTTCCGGCCCTGATGTAGAAGACGCCTGTTTGGCTTCTCCGGAAAAGATACGAGCCCCTTTATTCAGGGCATCTGCAACGCCATCCCAAAGTCGGCGATACGTTGTCGCAGTGATCGGAGTGCGCCAATCACGCTGCGCCGGATCGGACAATCGTTCGGCGAGCAGTCGATAGAAGACCTCGCATACTTTATGTGGCACGAAGACTCGACGTGGCGCCATACAGGTGGCGCCGCCGTTGAGTCGCATACCGAATCGAAGGAGATCGCATACGCGATGAAGGTCTGCGCCTGGAAGGACATAAACGGCATCGTTTCCGCTCAGCTCCAAAGTCGCCGATGTCAATGACGGGATCGCTTGATTCAAAACAGCTCGACCGCTCAGGCTGCTACCCGTGATCACGACATGATCGACACCCAGTTGCATCGCTGATTTCGCTGCATCAACGCTGCTATCCAGCAGAACGATCAACGACTCGGGTACTCCACATGCAATCAATTGCTTTACCAGATGACGAATGACACCCTCGGTGCGAGGAGCAGGCTTGATCGCTACTGCGTTTCCGGCGACCAAGGCTTGGATCAATTGCACGCCGGTCAACAAGATCGGGTAGTTCCAGGTTCCGATGATCAACACCATTCCGTGCGGAACACGATGAACTACCGATCGCAGTCGGCCGAGCCAATACGGACTTCCTCCCCCATCGAGATATCGGGTTGCGAGGGTTCGAGTGGCATAGCGAGAAACCCACTTTGCGGCATCGGCCAGCGGAAGCAATTCGGACGAAACGGTCTCGCGATAACCGCCTCGCATCGGCAAATCGAGCAGTCGCTGCAATTCTTCCCTGTCATCGACGATCATGGCAGACAGCTGACCTATGATCTTTGCGCGGGCTCGGATGGTCTGCTGGCTCCATCGAAGCTGCGACTGATAGGCTGCCGCGAACGCAGCTTCTATCTGCGGGTCCTGCTTCTTTGGATCGTCGGGGCCGTTGCTCACGGTTTCTTCTGTTCAGCTATCGGGTGATTGTCGCGCCGTATAGCCAGAAGTATAGCGATGCATCGACAAATCGTCGAAGCCGAGTGGATCGGTTCACGTCCCCGGAGTCGTGGCCTGTCTCAGGACTCGCAATAAATTCCCGTAAAGAATTTTGTGTATTTGGGCCTCGTCGTATCCGCGGCGATGCAGAAGTTCCGTGATCACTGGATACTGGCTGACGTCTTCCATCCCTACGGGCAGCTTCGAAATTCCATCGAAATCCGATCCCAATCCGACGTGGTCGATGCCCGCCACGCGAATCACATGCTCGATGTGATCGGCCAGTATCTCAGCATCCCCGGCAGGGTAGGGATTGGCGACCTGCATCGCCTTGACGGCTCGATCGTACTTCTCTTTGTTGTCCGAAAACTTCCGCTTCAATTCTCTCCGTTTGTCGATCATGTCCGCGAGGATTCTCGCGGATTCGGGAACCACAAACCCCGAGAAGAAGTTGATCAAAACAACTCCGCCGTTTTCGGGGAGCCGCGCAAGGACATCGTCGGGGACATTGCGTGGATGATCGGCGATCGCTCGCGCCGACGAGTGAGAAAAGATAATCGGCTTGCTGCTGATATTCAACGCATCATGCATGGTTGCTGGCGACACATGGGACAGGTCGACCAGCATTCCCAGTCGATTCATCTCGCGAACGACCTCTTCACCAAAGGGTGACAGTCCATCGTTCTTTGCAGCATCGGTGGCTGAATCGGCCCAATCGAGGCTGTCGGTGTGGGTCAAGGTCATATACCGGGCACCCATCCCGTGCAGTTGTCTCAATTTGCCGATCGAGCCCTCCATGCTGTGGCCACCTTCCATGCCGATGAGCGAAGCGATCTTTCCCTTCGCTCGTATGCGCTCGACATCCTCGGCATTGAGGGCTAATTCGAAGACATCGGGATAGCGGGCGAGCATCTCGTCGACCAGGCGAATCTGTTCCACGGTTGTCTGGAACGCGTTTCCTTTTTCAATCGTGTCGACCGAAACATACACCGACCAAAACTGAGCCCCGACATTTCCTCGTCGCAAGCGATCGATATCGGTGTGCATTTTGGGTTGCGGTTGACGCAAATCGATCTCATCGAAGCGTCCCGGGATATGGGTCCGAATCTCCCAGGGGAGATCGTTGTGGCCGTCGAAAACATATCCTCGCTGATGAATACCGCGAGCTTCTTCCGATATCGCGAAACGATCCGCAACCCGCTTGGCATCCTCCTGTGCAACGGCCAGTTGCACGGATCCGCACGCGATGAGTAATCCTACCTTGATGGCCGACCCAAAAGTGCGAAAGCGGTTTCGTAGTCTCAAGCGAAGCGCAAGCGTGATCATGTGCCGCATCGGGTTACCTCTTGGTTGAGTTGAGATTATCAACTGGCTGGATTGTCGCTCGAGTCGGAAGGGGTGGGCGATTCGTGGGAAATCGAATCGGGAGTTTGCGAAGCAGCCTGAGTCTCTTCTTGTTTTATGCTATCCCCATCGCTTGGCTTGTTGCTGGAGCCTCTTTTCCAACTCGGCTTTTTTCGACGAGCCTTGGGATGATGGGCTGCCTTGAAGCCTGGGACTATGTCCTCTTGAAGCGTATGCGAAAGGGGTTTGGTCGGTTCCTGAACGAGGATGGCTTCGAGCTTTTGCTTGTTGATCCTCAGCAATTCATCGATCTCGAATTCCACATCCTGACCGATACGCAGTCGTTTGGGGTTTAGGCCTTGGAGGGTGGTGAAATGGAAGAATACATCTTCTCGAAAGTGTTCGGAGCGAATGAATCCGAACTTTCGATCCGCGACCACAGTGATGATCTGTCCGATGCGCATCTAGGATCTACCGTTCTGGAAACTTTTGGATTCGTCCAACGCTGCTCTGGAAAAAACGATCGCGACGTTGTCGAACCGTCGCTGCATTTGCCGAAGCCCCCTCGGCGGCTTTCAGATCCTCCAAGTTGGCTTGGCAATATCTGCAGCCGATCTGTTCGATATGAAACTGGACGTACTGGGCCGCATCATCCATCATGGCCCCCAGCAGATAGCTTCCCAGCTCTTCGCGGCTAGGGCACGAGAGTCGATTCCTGCGCCAAATATCTCCTACGGAATGAACTCCGGACTCGCGTTGGGCAATCAATGCGGATAGACGATCTCTCAGGTTCGAATCTCGACGCAGTTCATTTTCAATCGTAGCCATGACTTCGCCGGAAAGGGATTCCTCCAGATAAGCCAAGAGAACCGGGTCGGAGATCATGCGCTCGACCCGTTCCGAAGAGTTCCAACGGTCAAGGAGACGTTTTGCCCACCGAAGCCGAAGCTGTTATTGAGCGCGGATTTGATCTTCGCCGGTCTCGCAACATTTGGGATATAGTCGAGGTCACAGTCTGGGTCGGGATATTCCTGGTTGATTGTCGGCGGAAGAATACTATTTCGGATCGCGAGCAAACAAACGATCATTTCGGTTGCTCCCGCTGCAGCAATCAGGTGCCCCATCATGCTCTTGGTACTGGAGATTGGCGTGAGCTTAGCTCGTTCACCGAATACTCCTTTGCACGCCAGGGTCTCGGTCCGATCGTTGACGGCCGTACTGGTTCCGTGAGCATTGATGTAGCCGATTTCTTCGAGATTGAGTTTGGCATCTGCGATCGAATGTTTCATGCAGCCGATCGCACCGCGCCCTTCGGGATGAATGTCCGTGATCCGATAGGCATCGGCGGTGCTGCCATAACCGAGGATCTCGCCGTAGATTTCTGCTCCGCGTCGCCGAGCGTGTTCAAATTCCTCGAGGATGACGATCGCAGCTCCCTCGCCGAGAACAAACCCATCCCGTTCTCGATCGAAAGGTCGTGATGCTTTCGTGGGGTCGGAGTTCCGCTGCGATAGGGTGGTCAGCAGACTGAATCCTGTCAGGCCAAAGGGATGGATCATGCTGTGGCAACCCCCGGCGATCATAGCATCGGCCTCTCCGGAGCGGATCAGTTCGGTTGCTTCCCCCACGGCTTGGCTACTGGCGGCGCATGCAGTCAGGCAATTGGAGTTGGGGCCTTGGGCATTGAATAGATCGGCGAGATGAGCCGCGGGCATATTGGGTTCCTGTTCCATCTCTGCGGCGGGATCCATCGTCTGCAAACCTCGTTCAAAGAAGCCGCATAAATCGAACGACCCGTTCCGCAAGCCCGCGGATACCATTGAGGTGAAACTGGCAAAGTTTTGGTTTCCCTCGCCTGCTCCGAGATACACTCCAAGGCGAGTGGGATCGATCTTTGAATCCAAGATTCCGGATTGAAGGATCGCTTGCTTTGCAGCCCCGACAGCGAACCGAGTATGCCTGCCTCTTATATCCCAATAGAGACGATCCTCGCCGACGAGGGAGACGTCCCAATTTTTGACTTCCGCTGCAATCGTGGTTGGATAATCAAGGGCATCGAAGATGGTGATCGGGCCCACTCCGCTTCGTCCTTCGAGCAAAGCGTTCCACATTGTGGCAACGTCATGGCCAAGAGGGTTGACGACACCCATTCCGGTTACGACTACACGCCGACGCATCGAACCATCCACTCTTGAAAAAGCTGAAGCCAAACCTGTCTGCACTCAGGTTGAAGCTCAATCACAAAGCCGCTCGAATCGCTACAGCCGCCTGCCGTTCGGCTTCGAGCATATGTGCAGGAGCGTGTATTTTATTCCCGTTTTGATCTACAGCAACGTCGAACATGCGCATCACACGAAGGGTTCTCAAAAGATCCTCGGGAGTGAACAGGGCCTGTTCTCCATAACGTTCGTCGAGAAAAGCAAACCACAACTCCATTTCGGCGATCATCCGATTATCGACCTGGATTTGTCCGTTGACTACTGCCCCTGCGGGCTGTTTGTCTTGGACGATTGCGGTCAAACGCAGGGTATCACCGGGTACAACGAGGTCGAAAAACTGTGCTTTCGAGATTTTGGCGAGCACAGTTTTGCGAACAAATCCTTCGGCTTCCGAGACCAGCAGGCCACCCGTCTGCGCCATTCCCTCGATCATGAGGGAATGGGGATAATGCGGAAATCCCGGCAGATAATCGTCGACGGCTTCCTCGCCGAAACAAATATGCTTGATCGAGACAGCCCGAGTATCTCGGACAAACTCGATAAATCGATCAATCCAGAACCACCGCACAGAGCGTTACTCGCTTGAAAGCCAATAAAATCAGGAGTCCGCTAGGCCAGCTTGGACTGAACATATCGACACAGATCGCTCACTGTCAGCAGATCGCCAAAGTCTTGAATGCGAGGATTGGCTTCAAACTTGGAGAGGTCAGCCCATGGCATTCTTCTCTTCAATTCCGAAAGTCCGTTCGAGTTGACCTTGCCGTCTTGAACATAGGTCCCTTCGGTGAGGATATCCTTGGGGAAGAGTTCTTCCGTTTGTATTTTGATGCCAAACGCTTTTTCTAACTTGAACACAATATCGAGGAAATCGATCGATTCGGCTTCCAGGTCTCCAACGATGGTTGCTTCTGGGGTTACCTCGTCATCATCGACGCCCAATGCATCCACCAGTGCCGATTGAACCTTCGAAAAAACCTCTTCATTCACTGACATATCGAATTTCCCTTGGACCAAAAACAAGTCAACGTTGAGGTTGTCGACAAGGCATCTGCCTGGGCAAATGTTGTCGCAACTTGGCTGTTTGCGGAGATGTAAATACCTTTTTTCACGGGGTTTCGCTAGTCCCGATTCCCAATTTTCGAAGGGTTGAGCTAGGGTTATTCCCCTTTTCCGGTTTTTTCTTCGGGTGCCGAACTGCCTTGGCCGAGCCAACTTCGCCAGCGTTCCTGCTGTTTTTCGTCGGGTGAATCGGTCCGAACCAGATTCCAGGAGGGGGGCTTGGAGGGGGGGACCTCCACGGGAACTTCCAACAACTTACCGCGCCGGGCGATTGTGGCAGTAACGCGATCGCCAGCTCGATACAGGCCTAAACGTTCGGACCATTGTTCCTGCGTGACCCGGTAGCCATCCCATCCGATCCATTCGTCCCCAGACTGTATTCCTGCGGCGGCCGCGGCCCCACCGACGGCGACTTTGTCCACCATCGCCTTTCCGCTCTGATTGGAGATTTCCATGCCGAGCATGGCAGGTGTGGCTGGAGGTGGGGTAGCGTTATCGGAAGTTTTTTCCTTCCATTGCAGTCCATAGCACGCGAGGAGTCTCGAGTAGTCGAGTTCCGTGGTTTCGCTCAGTTTCGATCCGAGCCAACCGCGAAGAGGCTCCCCACCCACTTCGACTAGGATCGCCTCGACGTCGGCGTTGGTATAGCCGCCGGATCGATGACGTTGCCACAGCAGCCGCATGCAATCGTCGAGCGATTTGCTGTTATCAGTCGCCAAACGGATCTCGACGTCGGCAAGTAGCCCCACCAGCGAGCCTTTGACGTAGTAGCTGATACGACTGTTGTTGGCATTTTCATCCGGGCGATAGAATTTGATCCATGTATCGAAACTGCTGTCCTCCAGATTTTGTACCAATCGACCTGGAGAGTTCTCGACGGTTTGGATGTCTTTGCTGACCCGTTCGAGATACTCGCCCGGAGTACATAGATCTGCGCGGACGACGAATAGGTTGTCGTAGTAGCTGGTCAATCCCTCGGCTACCCACAATTCGCGCATGTACTGCTCGTTGTTGTAGTCATAGTTTTGGAGAACTCGAGGTCGGAGCCGTCGCACGTTCCAAACGTGGAAGAATTCATGCGACACGAGAGAGAGCCAGTCAACGTATTTCGATTTCTGGCGCTGCGTCCATCTGCTGGTCATCAGCACACAGCTGTTGTCGTGTTCCAAACCTCCACCCGACTCCGTGGCGAGATTGAGAAACCAATACTCTTGATAGGGTGTTTCCCCCCAAAACTTTTGTTCGATCTCAACGATCTTTGCGACATCCTTCATCGCCCGAGCGGTATCCCACATCGAATCTGTTCCCAGACTCGCTAGGTGATGGGTCGCTCCGCCGATCGTTTCGGATTGAAGATCGAGGTTGCCCAGGACGATCGGGCTGTCGACTAACTCGTGATAGTCGGCGGCGCGCCGGGTCCAGGGATCGCGAGACTCCAAGGGCTTCAAACTGGTTGCTACATGGGTCCAATCAGGTATCGCATCGATTCTGACGATATGAGAACGATTGAGGGCATCGTCTCGGGTCAAGAACGTTGCCGCCCCGGTCAAGAAAGCGAATTCGTTCTCAATCCAATTGGTTCGAACACCCATCTCCCGTCCATAGAGCATGTAATCGACCACGACTTCCTGAACCCCTTCGCAATCGACTTGCCAGTGATTCTTGTCGACTTTGACGATCTTCAAGGGTTGATTGCTGGTGCCGTCGCGAGCAGCGATGGTTTCCACATGCCGCGCGTATTCGCGAATCAGATAGGAACCGGGTGTCCATACCGGCATCATCAGGCGAATGGACTTCACTCCATCGGTGGGTATCGAAGCCTCGACTTCCACCCGATGCGTTGCAGCTTGGCGGAATGAGAGTCGGTATTGGATAGGATGAAGTTGTGGCATGGGTTGTTGCGAAATAGCGAACTGGGAATGAATTCCGATCGCCGACAGGATCACAATCCCTATCAGATTTTTCATGGTGTGCATCATGGGATTCGCCGTGGGGCCAATGTGGAGACCTCCCTAGTCTGCTTGCCCGACGGCGAATTGTAAACCGCCCTAGATCGACGAACTGGAATCAGCCCGCTTTGGCTTGCCTAATTCCAGGCTCGTTGTCGCGACCGATGGAATAGAAAGCCGCTTCATCGATGCCATCACCATCGAAATCCCCGACAACGATTCCGTCCCCTTCGCCTTCGATTTCGAAGACACGGTCGGTGACATCGAAGCGTCCATTTCCGTTGCTGTCGACGATGACTTGGTTGCCTCGCACGATGGCGATCTCATCGAGACCATCGCCATTGAAGTCTCCGACGATCGCGATATCGCCCGCCTTGCCGAAGACAAACTCGACATCGCGATCCGATTCAAATCGGCCATCACCATCGATGTCGAGTTTCCATTTGCCATCGCGGAATATACCGATCTTGGAGATACCGCTGCCGTTGAAATCGCCAGCGATGGGCTGCATGCCATCATCCCCAAACCGGAACACGTGGTCGATCGGATCGGCTCGTCCCTCGCCTTGTGCACTGCGCTGCATCACTCGATAACGGATCCGTTCTCGACTCGCTTGATCTAAGTTGTCCCACTCGATCTCAGGAATATTCTTAGGGCGGCTGGCGTGCCGGTTGGAGGGATCGGGCAAACCGGGTTCGCGAGCAATGCGTTCGCCATCTCCTTCCCACTCCACGCCATAGATTCCGATATCATCCTTGCCGTCTCCGTCCCAATCCCCGACTACTGGCAGGTCACCACGATCTCCCAAACGGACCCACATGTCGCCTCGATCCCATTCGCCGTTGCTATTGATGTCGAGCAACCATTCTCCGTCTCGGAAGAGGGCTAATTCGTCTCTGCCGTCGCCGTTGAAATCACCCGCCAACTGCTTAGCACCCCGCATGCTGAAAGCGTTCCTCTGAAACGATGGCGACTTGGAAACGATATACCACTTGCCTCGATTCAAAGTATCAATCGTCCAGTGGGTGATATCCAGCAGCTTGGTCGCTCGCACGAGCTCCGATTGGGCTACTTTCCTATCGCTTCGATACCCTCGAGGCTCCCCTGCATCGATGATACTCAGGTGCCATGCATACTCGACCGCATAGCCAGCCAGGGAGACATCCGGCGATCTTCCGATCGGTGGAGAAAGAATCAGAAACTGAGGAACGGGTTGCGGCACGGTTCCACTCTCGGGTACTCGCCCTTGCAGTACTGGAGGTCGCTCGATCGGAGGTGCTGGTGGTACCGGAGGTTTTGGCGGTTTAGGTGGCTCTGGAGGAGGGGGCACAATGCTCGGAGGCGGACTCCTGTTCTCAGGCAAGACGACAATCTCGCTGAAGTTATTCTCTACAGATATCGAGGCAGTGATCGCATCGATCATCAGAATCGCATCACGCTTGGGATCGGTCGCAGGATCTTGTCGTAAACTATCGAGCAACGCTTCAATGACAGGATCGAGCGAGGGATCATAGGGGTTGTCGGCCCCTCCTCCCGAACTTCCGGGAGTATCCAAACCGTCGGAGAATCCCGCAGGTTGGATTTGGTAGACGTGATACTTGCCAGGCCGGAGACCGATGAATTCATAGTATCCATCCGCGTTGGTCTGCACGCGAAGAACATCTCCATCGTAGGTTCCCGGCAACGCGTCGCCCGAGCCAGCGGGAGTACCATCCACCCGTCGCAACTCCAACAACACGCCAGCCAATGGAAGATCGTCGGGTGTTCGAATCCCATCTCGGATGCCATGCAGATCTGCGGGAGGCAGCCCGTCTGGGGTGACCAAGTCTCTTCCGTCCTTGAAGACATACCCGGATATCGCAGCGGGACGAACTTCGCAGAAATCGTAACGAATTCCATCCTGACCGCCTTGCAGCGCGATGGAAACGATCTGAGTGCCGCTCACTGCATTGCCAACCTGTGCTCCTTCGATAGTGCCTGCTCGCGTTCCACCGTTGAAGAGACCTGCGGGTTGCGTTTCTACAATGCGGTAGACTCCGGGTAGCAAATCATCGAAGCGGTAGGAGCCGTCGTCGGTGGTGAACGTCGTGTCTATTAGTCGGCCATCGTCCGCAACCAAATCGATTCGAACGCCCTGTAGTGCGATCTTGCTCGCCGGCTCGTCGCTGAAGCATCGATAGCCAGGCACCACGGCAGTGACTCGGCCCGACAAAGAGGACGGCTCGATTTCGCCGAAGTTGTACTCGATCCCCGAATCGTTTCCATCGAGCACGATTTGAGTCAACTGGTCATTGTCGAGAATCGTTCCTCGAAACTCTCCTCCAACGGTTCCCACACTGTCGATCCCGTCGAGGAACCCAGCGGGTTGTACTTCAGCGATGGTATAAATACCTGGAGGTAGCGTCAAAAACGAATAGGCTCCATTCGCATTGGTGCGAGTCGTTTTCGAGATGGACTCTCCCGTGATCGTCATGATGGAGGTCAGTCGAATCTCGACGTTGGAGAGTCCTCCCTCATTGGCCCCGCGGTTGCCATCGTTGTTGTTGTCTCGATAGACGAAGCCTGAAATCCGTGCGGGCTGAGCTTCCGCGAAGTTCAGTTCCGTTCCGCGACTGTCTCCTTGCAGGATCGCGATCTCGGTGAGAACGTCGGGATTGCCCAGAACCTTTTCTCCCAATCGCCCGCTGCCATCCAGCAATCCAGGGATAGCACCGACGCTGAAATAGCCATCGGGCTGTGTTTCGCGAATGCGATAGGTCCCGGGCTGCAGTCCCAGTCCCATCCCGAACTCGTATCGCCCCATCGCATCGGTTGTCGCGCGATGTCCGGTCGTAATGAAGCGATCCCCTTCGAGCCGGAATAGTTCGAGCGATACTCCAGCGATCCCCGACTCGCCCGAATCCTGGTCCAGGTTGAGGTTGTTGTCAACAAAGACCACGCCTGCCAGACTGATCGGTTTGGGTTTCTGTTGCAAACTCGCAGCCGTTCCTGCCGTTCGGTCTCTCAAGCCTCCCTCGTTGTCCGCGGGAAGATCGAGATTGGCTGGACCGACCAGAGGGTCGTAGCGATTGATAAATCGCCCATCCACCGATGCATCTTCAAAGCGAGGGGCCGCGAAACTGGCCACCATCGTTGACCCTTCGAACTCGGCACCCGAAGTAATGGGATCGAGTCCTTCGTTGAACTCGGCGATGTTGGCAACCGAATACAAGTGCTGCACTTCATCGACATCGATGGAGAAATGGATGCGATCGCCAGCGAAGAAATTTTGAAAATGGAGAACCAACTCCATGCCGCCATCGGCGACCGTCGCTTGAACACGCGCTCCCGGGTTCGCAGCCACGATCGACTCGATCATGAACGGATGAGCGTGATCTGCGCCTCGACCACCATCGATCGTGTCGAACAGATTATCTGCGACCGTGAAGCCTGGTGCTCCTTGGTCGGTGCGAATCACCAAACGATTTAGCTGAGTACCGGGCGCACCACCTT